>NZ_JBNPNC010000014.1:0-52058 GCF_050314315.1 Desulfovibrio sp. SGI.102
CGCAGCGGGGGACTGGTGGCAAGAGGCGGCTTGAATTCGGCAAAGCCTGCCGCTATGGTGCCGCTATCCCACTACAGGAGGCCCGAAGATGTCGCAACTGAAGAGCTGTGTCGCGGACGTGATGGACCGTATCCGGCGACGCCATGACGCCGATCCCGGGGAATTCTGGCATGCCTGTCTTTTCTGGACGTTCTGGGTCTCCCTGGCCCTGTTCCCCATCGGCTACGGCTGGCGCGAAGTGACGCCGCCGCTGTGCTTCATCTTTCTGCTGCTCTATTACCGGCACGCCTGGCACCGTTCCGTCCTGCGCCGTCTCACGGTCTGGCCGCTCTTCCTCTGCGCCGGTGCCATGACCCTCATCGGCGTGGTCTTCTCCACGGACGTCTGGCAGTCCTTCCTGCATGGTGGCATGGGCGTCAACAAGGCCTATATCCTGCCTTTCATCGCCATGGAGTGCGTGCGCTCCACACGGGATCTGCGTCGCCTTGTCCATGCCTGTGTGCTGGCCTGTGTCTGGCAGGGACTGGACGGCATGTGGCAGGCCTGGACCGGCTTCGACTTCATCATGGGCTATGCGCCCAACGCCGGACGCCTGACCGGCAGCCTGGGGGATTACAGCGTGGGCAATTACATGGCGCTGGCCATGATCCCTGCCTTTGCCTGCTGGTTCCTGCTGCGTCGCCGTCTGGGCGTCCTGCCCGCGGCGATCGTCTGGGTGGTGCTCTTCATCCCGGCCTTTTTCCTGCTGGAAGGCGCTTCCAGCCGCAGCGGCATCCTGGCCGTGGCCTCCGCCTTCGTGTTCTGGGCCCTGCTGGCGGGCGGCAGGACGGGACGCATCGCCCTCTGGGGCTGCGTCCTGGTGCTGGGGGGCTTCACCCTGCTGTCCTTCCACCGCATGGATCCGTCCACCATCGCGGGGGACGGGCGCTGGAGCCTCTGGTCCCTGGGCTGGCAGGTCTTCCTCGAGCATCCCTGGCTGGGGGCGGGGCTTGACCGCTACAACGCCTGCTTCCGGGCCCTGGGGCTCGTCCCGGCCCATGACGCCATCACCATCAGCCACCCGCACAACATGTATCTGGATATCCTGTATGCCCACGGCATCATCGGCTTCATCCTGGGCATGATCTTCCTGCTGGGCTTCGCCTGGTGGGCGGGCAGGCATATCCGTCGTGCCCTGCATGACGGCGGTGTGGCGCAGCGTGCGGCGGAGGCCGCGGGCAGTCTTCTGCACTGGCGTCTGACGGCCTGGTTCTATCTGGGGTACCTGGGCTGGCTGGTCAACGGCATCTTTGGCCATGACTTTTATCGCATCTGGTGGCTGGGGCTGGCCATGTGCAGCCTGGGCATCTGCATAGGCGGTGTGGTCAGCGGGCTGGCCGCAGACGGGGAAAGCATCCCCGGCGGAGGAGAGAAGCGATGAGCTTTTGCCTGCAGGTGGCCGGGGACGGCGACGTCTTCCCCATGCTGGCCATCTATGCGCCCTATGTGCGGGACACGGCCATCACCTTCGAATACGAGGTGCCCACGGCTGCGGAGTTCGGCGCGCGTCTGCATCATGTGCTGCCGGAATATCCCTGGCTGGTCTGCCGGGCGCCGGGGCAGGTGCTGGGCTATGCCTATGCCCACCGGCACATGGAACGGGCGGCCTACGGCTGGAACGTGGAGTGCTCCGTCTATGTGCTTGGTTCCGCCCGTGGGCGCGGCGTGGGGCGTGCCCTGTACGGGGCCCTGCTGGAACTGTTGCGCCTGCAGGGCGTGGTCAACGCCTATGGCTGCATCGCGGTGCCCAACGAGCCTAGCGAAGCCCTGCACAGGGCGACGGGCTTTTCCCTGCTGGGGCATTTCCCGGCCTCGGGCTGGAAGCAGGGCCGCTGGCACGACATCGTCTGGTACGGTCGCTGCCTGCAGGAGCCGGGTGCGGGAGAGCCTGCGCCGCTGCGTCCTTTCGGCAGTCTCGGTCAGGGACTGGTGGACGAGGTGCTGCGCCGCCACGCCCGGGGATGACTTTCAGGCTCGTACGGTGATCGGGCAGAGCGGGGCAGACCTTGCCGGCGAAGGCTCCTCCGGCTGGAGGAGAGGCTCGGAGGGCGGACGGCCGTACCTGAGGCGAGCCGCACCGTGCCGCCGGGACGTCTGCGACATCGATGATACGATACTATGCAAGAGGCCGGATGTGCTGGACATCCGGCCTCTTTTTATTTGTGCCCGCGGGAAGGCGCGGGCGATGCTCCTGCCATCAGAATTCCCAGACCAGGCGGGCCTGGCCGCCGATGCTCTGCCGGACACCCGCGGAACCTTCGAGCCCCAGGTCCACATGGAGGGAGCTGTGAGCGGGATCCCACTGCAAGCCTGCCATGAAGACGGCGCTGTCGCCGCGCATGGAGACCGAGGGCGCATCCACGCCGTGATTGCTCAGTTCCGTGCGGGCCGTGCCGTCGAACTCATGTTCCCAGGCCACGCCCGCGTAGGGACTGAAGCCCTGGAAAAGCTCATAGCTCAGGCGGGTGCCCACGCGGAGCAGGCAGGAATCCATGGGATCGAAGCGGAAATCCTCGCCCATGATGCTGATGTCCTGTCCGTCCTGATGGTTCCAGAAAAAGCTGGCCCGGCTGTCCAGGCGCATGCGTTCCGTGGCCTGCCACTGGTAGCCGAGGCCGGCGAACAGGCCGTAGTAGGCCGTGGACGTATCGAAGTCGGCCGTCTGCTGGAGCACGCTGGCGATGTCCTGGCTCTGCCAGTCGCCATTGATCTGCCCCAGCCGCAGACCGGCCTGCGCGTACAGGCCGGACAAAAGGCCGGACGTCAGGTCGAAGCGGGCCATCAGGCCGCCGCCCGCGTAGCGGGCGCTGCCGGTGCCGCAGACGTCGCCTACGGAAAAGTCCTCGCGGGTGCCGATGCTGGCCTGGCCGTATTCGAAAAACGCGCCCAGCAGCAGGTCGCCCGCCTCGCCCGTGAAGTTCCGGGCCAGACCGGCAGCCAGTTCCAGGCCGGTGCCGTCCGCCCGGCCATCGTTGCCGTAGCGTTCCGTACCGCCATGGATGGCCGCGAAGGGCATCCAGGCATCCTGTCCGGAAGCCGCCTTGCGGGCCTGCTCCAGGGCCGTGCCTTCCACCAGGCGCGCGCCCCGGTCGAGGGCCGCCATCTGGGCCACCCGGTACTGGTTGAAGGCCTTTATCTGCGGGTTGGCCCGCAAGCCGGTGATGGTCAGGTCGATGGAGTCACCGTTGCGCTGCATGCTGCCGTCGAAGAGCAGGGCGAAGCCCTTGGGCGCATCATGGACGGTACCGCCATTACTCAGGGCCAGTTCATCGCCATGGATGCTGTTTATCAGCGTGTACCGGTCACCGATGCGCATGCCCTGGCCCCCCAGGGCCCCCAGAACGCGTACCGTACTGCCCTGCAGGTCGCCCTCTTTCTGCTCGTTGCCCAGTGTCAGCAGGGTCTCTCCGGGCCGCATGCCGTTGGGCAGGGCAAGGTTGAGGTACTGGAAGGCCGCCACACGCCGGAGCGTGCCCTGCCAGCCCAGCAGGTTGAGGCTGTTGCCGCTGCCGGCAGCGGGCAGGGGGGAGACGTTCTGCCCCAGGCTGTCCGTGAGGGCGCTGCCAAAGACATAGCCGCCGATATGGCCGCCCGTGAGGGTGACGGCATTGTAGCGTGCGCCGTACTGTCCGCCGCTGCTGGCATAGACGATGCCGCCGACGATGTGATCCCTGATGCTGCCGCCGCTGACGAGAACAGCGTTGAAACTGGCGTCGGCTGTCCCGTTGGTCGTGGTGGCACTGCCGCCGGCGACGCTGGTAATGGAGCCGCCGGAGATGCTGACCAGGTTGTAACGGGCCGAGCCGTCAAGCAGACCTGACGCATGGCCGCCGACCACGGTACCGGTCGTGCCCCCCTTGATGATAACGAGATTGCTGTCGGCCAGGGCCTTGTCGCGGCCGCTGTCGGCATTGCCGCCCACGATATGGGAGACATCGCCGCCAATCTGGAGGACCGTATTGCTGTTGCTTCGGGCAAACATGGTGGCAAGGGCGGATCCGCCGTAGGCATTGTCACTGATGCGGCCGCCATTGACGACGATGCTGTTGTAGGCGGTGTCGGCGACGCCGCCGTAACACCAGCCGCCGAAGGTCTGCACGGCCTGACCGCCGTCATTGACGACCGTGCCGTAGCGGGCCCGGGCACTGTCGCCATAGGCCATGACGCCGTAGATATTGCTGTAGGCATCGCCCGCCCTGATCTGGGCGTGGTGGTTATGGGCCGTTCCGTCGAGGTCGGAGCCCGGTGCCGGACACGCGGGCAACAGGAGCAGGCACACAAGGCAGACCAGGGAGAGCGGGGAGAGGAATGACGGTCGTGGAGGAAGGAGAGCGCGGACATGGTGCCTCCTGGAGACACAGGGATTGATCCCGGAGCGGGAACGCATCCAGTATAGCACAGGAAAGGGGCGCTGCCTATGGATTGGTGGTGACGGAAGCGGGGCGGGACACTGCGGAAGAAAGAGAAAAAGGGATGGAGGATGTCCTGAAAAGTGGCGACGCTTGTTTTTGATGTTTATTGACTGATGAAATGATGCGGGGAACGGAAGGGGACATTCTGAAAAAAACTGCGCTCGAGGCAAAAGGAAATCGTCCGTATCTTTTGCAGGGCCATAAAAGAGGGAGAGCCTCTTGAAAGGCCTCCATGCATCCTTTTTCCTCCTCGCACTGGCCCATCCGGGGCCCGCAGCATCCGGCAGGACTGGAAGACGAAAAAGGCTGCCCGCAGGGGGCAGCCTTCGACATCAACGGGAGTCGTCTAACCGCGCCGTTTGAGGCGGTCGCGGCGTTCCTGCATCAGGAAGCGGCCGGTGACGGAATCGGGGTCGGCCACGATGGCCTCGGGCGTGCCCTGCGAGACCACGAGCCCGCCGTTCTCGCCGCCGCCGGGGCCCATGTCCAGCACGTGGTCGGCGGCCAGGATCATGTCCGTGTTATGCTCGATGACCACCACGCTGGCGCCCTTGTCCACCAGAGCGTGCAGCACCTTGATGAGCTTGCCCACCTCGTGCATGTGCAGGCCGGTGGTGGGCTCGTCCAGGATGTAGAGCGTGCCCGGCAGGGAGCGCTTGCCCAGCTCGCGCGAGATCTTGATGCGCTGGGCCTCGCCGCCGGAAAGGGTGGTGGCGGGCTGGCCGAGACGCAGGTACTCCAGGCCCACCTCCTCAAGCACGGCCAGACGGCGCTCCAGCACGGGATAGTTCTCGAAGAAGGTACGGGCCTGCTGCACGGGCAGATCCAGCACTTCCGCGATGTTCAGGCCCTTGTAGCGCACTTCCAGGGTCTCGTGGTTGTAGCGGCGGCCCTTGCAGACATCGCAGGTCACGTAGACGTCGGGCAAGAAATGCATCTCCACCCGGATCTGGCCGTCGCCGCCGCAGGCCTCGCAGCGGCCGCCGCGCACGTTGAAGCTGAAGCGTCCGGGCTTGTAACCGCGCTTGCGGGCGTCGGGGGTCATGGCGAAGATGTTGCGGATCTCGTCGAAGACCTTGGTGTAGGTGGCCGGGTTGGAACGCGGCGTGCGGCCGATGGGCGTCTGGTCGATGGCCACGATGCGCTCGATGGGGCGGGCCCCCTCGCTGTAGCTCAGGCCGGCGATGGTGCCGGGCTGGTCCACGCGCTGGCCCAGGCTGATGGCCAGATGCTTGTACAACGTGTCCACCACCAGCGAGCTCTTGCCCGAACCGGACACGCCCGTGACACAGGTCAGCACGCCCAGCGGGAAGCGGCAGTCGATGCCGCGCAGGTTGTTGGTGGTCACGTTGTGCAGGGTCAGCCAGCCCTGGGGCTCGCGCCGTTCGTCGGGCAGGCTGATGCTGGCGTCGCCGCGCAGATAGCGGGCCGTGAGGGTATCGGCGCGCAGCAGTTGGGGCACGCTGCCCTGGAACATGATCTCGCCGCCCTGGGAGCCGGAACCGGGCCCCAGTTCGATGACCGTGTCGGCCGCGCAGATGGTGGCCTCGTCGTGCTCCACCACCAGCACGGTATTGCCGCGCTGCTGCAGGGAACGCAGGGTGCCCAGCAGGCGTTCGTTGTCACGCGGGTGCAGGCCGATGGAAGGCTCGTCCAGCACATAGGTCACGCCCACCAGACCGGAGCCCAGCTGGGAGGCCAGACGGATGCGCTGGGCCTCGCCGCCGGAAAGGGTGGCCATGGCCCGGCCCAGGGAAAGATATTCCAGACCCACGTTGCGCATGAAGGACAGACGGTGGGTCAGCTCCTTGAGGAGGGGCTCGGCCACCAGGGCGTGGCGGCCGTCGAAGTGCCGTCCTTCCAGCCATTGCAGGGCCCGTTCTACGGAAAGGGAACAGAACTGGGCGATGTTTAGGTCGTCCACGCGCACGGCCAGGGCCTCGGGCTTGAGACGGGCGCCGTGGCAGTCCGGGCAGTCCGTGGACTGGCGGAAGCGGGCCAGGATCTCGCGCCAGGCCTCGCCGTACTGCATGCCTTTTTCCAGCAGCGGGATGACGCCGGGCCAGCGCTCCTCGCTGACCTTCACGTCGGCGGCGCGTCCGGTAAAAAGTTCGCTCTGGTAGTCGCCCGTGGCATCCATGGCCACGTTGCCGCCCATCCAGTTGCGGCGCAGGCCGCTGCTGTGCGCGGCGGGGCGGCCCTTTTCGTCCTCGCCGTAGAACAGGCAGGCCAGGGCCGCGTCGGAAAAGTCCTCCAGCGGCGTGGAGAGCGTGAAGCCGTGGCGCTCGCCCAGGGCGCGCAGGGAGGGCTCGTAACGCTGGAAGTGTTTGCTCTCGGCCCAGGGCAGCAGGGCCCCGGTATTGAGGGAAAGGCCCCGGTTGGGCGCGATGAGGCGGGGCTCGAAATAGTCCACGGTGCCCAGGCCCACGCAGCGGGGACAGGCCCCCTGCGGGCTGTTGAAGGAAAAGAGCTGCGGGCTGGGCGCGGGCAGGGAGATATGGCAGTGCGGACAGACCGAGGTGGTGGAATGGATGATGTCCCGTTCCCCTTCGGGCCTGTCGGGCAGGTGGACGGTCAGGCGGCCTTCGCCGTAGCGCAGGGCCAGCTCCACGGAATCGGCCAGGCGGCCGCGGATGCCGTCCTTGTTGACCAGGCGGTCCACCACCAGGTCGATGCTGTGCTTCTTGTTCTTGTCCAGGGCGGGCACGTCGTCCAGGGTGTGGAAGGTGCCGTCCACACGCACGCGGGCGAAGCCTTCGGCGCGCAGCTTTTTGAACTTGTCCTGATGGGTGCCTTTTTGCAGTTCCACCAGCGGCGCCATGACCATGAACTTGCTGCCCTGGGGCAGGGCCATGATGTCGGTGATGATCTCGTCGGCGGAGCGGGCCTCGATGGGGCGGCCGCAGGAGGGACAGTACATGCGGCCCAGACGGGCGAAGAAGACGCGCAAAAAGTCGTGGATCTCCGTCACCGTGCCCACGGTGGAACGGGGATTGCGCGAGGTGCTCTGCTGTTCCAGCGAGATGGCCGGGGAAAGGCCCTCGATCTTCTCCACGTCCGGCTTGTCCATCTGGGGCAGGAACTGCCGGGCATAGGCCGAAAGGGATTCCACATAGCGGCGCTGGCCCTCGGCATAGACGATATCGAAGGCCAGGGTGGACTTGCCGGAACCGGAGGGCCCGCAGACCACCACCAGCTCGTCGCGGGGGATGTCCAGGCTGATGTCCTTGAGGTTGTGCTGCCGGGCTTTTTCGATATGGATGCAGGGATTGTTCATGGGCTGTTATGTAAGCGTGGCGACGCTGTTTGGCAAGAGGGATTCCTGATAAGCGCCGGGAAAAACGGCCCGGAGCGATGGACAAAGGACGGGGAAGGCCGTATAAAATTTTTGACGAGCCGGGACAGTGTCGCGGCAAGGGGGAGTTATGCGTGTTTTTTTCTGTCTGCTGATGCTCATGCTGCTGAGCCCGTCCGCGGGCCTGGCGCAGGAGAGCGCGCTCACCGCCCGCGAGGCGTTCGGCGCCCTGCCCACGAGCATTTTTGAAAATACGGCCGAAGGCCTTGAGGACGAGGACAAACAGCAGCTGCTGGAAGAAGGCCAGAGCGAGTTCTGGGAACTGGCCGGCGAGAGCCGGGACGTGATCGTGTTCCGGGCGCTGCCCTTCCGCGACAGCGGCGTGGCCCTGCGTCTGTTCCGGGACGCTGACGACGGTTCGGCCGTGGCGGCCATCGGCACGCTGGGCACCGAGCTGTGCACGGTGGAGCTGTGGCGCGTGGACGCCTCGGGGCGCACGGTGCCCGTGGACGTGCCGCAGGAGCCGGACATCCAGGAATTTTTTGCCAAGGGCCAGCCCGTGCCCGACGATGTGAACCCCTCGGTGCTCATCTGCCTGGGCATGGGGGGCCTGCGCGCGCACCCCGTGTTCTGGAACAAGACCGGCATGCTCTACCTGCCGCTGGCCAACGAGATCGGCTACCGCTGGGACGGGCACCGCTTCCAGAAGGTGGTCAGGCCGCATGCGGAGGGCAGCGGCGAGCCCGCCGACGGGCTGGATATCGAATAATGGACGAAGGGGGCACCCGGCAGGGCGCCCCCTTTTCGCATCTTGCGGGACAGTCTATTTTTCCAGCCACAGGGCCAGGCGGCGTTCCAGCTCGTCGGGCTCCAGGCGGGGGCTGTCGTAGAAGCCGGCGGCCTCGCGCTGGCGGCAGGCTTCGGACAGGATGATGGCCGAGGCCACCGAGACGTTGAAGCTCTGGATCATGCCGTACATGGGGATGTAGAGCTCACCGTCGGCCATGCTGATGAGTTCCTCGTTGACGCCGCTGTGTTCGTTGCCCATGATGATGGCCGTGGGACGGGTGAAGTCCCAGGTGCGCAGCGGCTTGGCCGTGGGCGTGAAGGTGGTGGCCAGGATCTGCATGTTCTGGGCACGCAGGCTGGTCTCCAGCTCCTGACGGTCGCGGTGGCGCACGCTCTCCACCCATTTGCGGGCCGAGGCCGAGGTCTTGCGGCCCAGCACGGGGAAGGGCGTGTCGGTATAGTACAGGTGCACCTTGTCCACGCCGAAGGCGTCACAGGAACGGTAGATGGCCGAGACATTGTGCGGGTCATGGATATTGGCAAGCACAAGGGTCAGGTCGGGCTGACGGTGGGCAAGCACCGAGCCCAGACGCGCCCTGCGCCGGGGAGTGGGGTCCTTGGGCATAGCATCCTCGTTGTTGGTGGAATTCGCCGGAAATCTGGCAGAAAAACGCCGTTCCCGCAAGCCTTGGCCTTGCGGCGCGCGGCAGGGAGTCTCAGCATGGAAACTGGCAGGGAAGCATCGGCCGCCATCCGCATCCGGCCGCTGGAACGGGAAGACCTCAAATTCGTGCACGGCCTGGACAACAACGCCAACGTCATGCGCTACTGGTTCGAAGAGCCCTACGAGGCCTTCGTGGAACTGCAGGACCTGTACAACAAGCACATCCATGACCAGAGCGAGCGCCGCTTCATCGTGGACCATCAGGGCCAGAACGTGGGCCTGGTGGAGCTGGTGGAGATCGACTACATCCACCGCCGGGCCGAGTTCCAGATCATCATCGACCCGGCCTGGCAGAACCACGGCTTTGCCACGGCGGCGGCCAAGCTGGCCATGGCCTACGCCTTCGACGCGCTCAACCTCTACAAGCTCTACCTCGTGGTGGACAACGAGAACGTGCGCGCCATCCACGTCTATTCCAAGCTGGGCTTCCAGGCCGAGGGCGTGCTCATCCACGAGTTCTTCGCCAACGGCGCCTACCACGACGCCACGCGCATGTGCATCTTCCAGCACGAATACCGCAGCCTTTACGGCAGCGACAGCGGCCCGGCCGCGGCCCTGCCCGGGGACGGCCCGGACCCCGTCAGGTAAGCCGGATTTTGTGAAATGTTCATCCTGCGCCAAGAGGGAGCATTTTCATTGCAAAAAACGTGGAAATGGCGTAGGATTGAAAAGTTTTCATAATGTATCACAATGTTTTCTCTTGTGATATTTTATACTGACTTGAGGAGAATTCCATGTTGAAACGCTGGTCCCTGCCTCTTGCCCTGCTGACCGTGCTGGCGCTTCCCGTGCTGGCCATGGCCTCCGAAGGGCATCCGAGCATCCCCGGTGCGGAACTGTCCGCGGTCTGGGTCATTCCTTTCGTATGCATGCTGCTGTCCATCGCCATCATGCCGCTAGCCCTGCCGCATATCTGGCATCATCACTTCGGCAAGATCTCCGTCTTCTGGGGCCTTGCCTTCCTGATTCCCTGTCTGGTGGTCTACGGCTTCAACGTGGCCTTCTATGAATTCCTCCATGCCATCCTGCTGGAGTACATCCCCTTCATCGTGCTGCTGTTCGCCCTGTTCACCGTGGCCGGCGGCGTGCGCCTGAAGGGCTCGCTGGTGGGCACCCCCGTGGTCAACACCGGCATCCTGGCCGTGGGCACCATCCTGGCCAGCTGGATGGGCACCACCGGCGCCGCCATGCTGCTGATCCGCCCCCTGCTGCGCGCCAATGCCCACCGCAAGTACCGTGTGCATTCCGTGGTCTTCTTCATCTTCCTGGTGGCCAACATCGGCGGCTCCCTGACTCCCCTGGGCGACCCGCCGCTGTTCCTGGGCTACCTGAAGGGCGTGAGCTTCTTCTGGACCACCACCAACCTGTTCGTGAAGACCTGCTTCATGTCCCTGGCCCTGCTGGGCATCTACTTCGTGCTCGATACCGTCCTGTACGGCCGTGAAGGTCGTCCCCAGCCCCCGCATGATCCCAACAAGGTGGAAGAAAAGCTGGGCCTCGACGGCTCCATCAACCTGCTCTTCCTGCTGGGCATCGTGCTCTGCGTGCTGGTTTCCGGCATGATCGACCTCGGCGAAGCCATCAACATCCACGGCGTGGGCATCGATGGCCAGAACCTGCTGCGCGACATCCTGCTGCTCTGCCTGGCCGGCCTGTCCTGGAAGTTCACCACCCGCCAGTGCCGTGAACTCAACGGCTTCTCCTGGGCCCCCATCGAAGAAGTGGCCAAGCTCTTCCTGGGCATCTTCCTGAGCATGATCCCCGCCCTGGCCATCCTGCGTGCCGGTACCGACGGCGCCCTGGCCGGTGTCATCAACATGGTCTTCCATGACGGCGAGCCCGTGAACTACATGTTCTTCTGGCTGACCGGCGCCCTGTCCAGCTTCCTGGACAACGCGCCCACCTACCTGGTGTTCTTCAACACCGCCGGCGGCGACCCCGTGCACCTGATGACCGACATGGCGCCCACCCTGGCCGCCATCTCCGCCGGTGCCGTGTTCATGGGCGCCAACAGCTACATCGGCAACGCCCCCAACTTCATGGTGCGTTCCATCGCCGAAGAACAGGGCGTGGCCATGCCCAGCTTCTTCGGTTACATGGCCTGGTCCGTGGGTATCCTGATCCCGCTGTTCCTGATCCTGACCTGGCTGTTCTTCATCTAGGCCCTGCGCCTTTGCGATCCCAGGGGCTGCCCGGCAACGGGCGGCCCCTTTTTTTGCGCCAGCCTGCGGGGCCGGGAGCGGTACTTTTTTCGGCATGCATCTGCGGGCCGCCCCTGTCCATGGCGTACCTGCCGGGTTGCCGTGGTCCCCGGCCGCCGTCATGCCGGTACGGCGGCCTTCCTCCTCCGGGGCTGGCCGCGGCCCCGGCCGTCATTGCTTTTTGACCTGAAAAAGGTAACTATGGCCGCTCCGCAGGCGGCCCGGCAAGGCTGCGTGCCTGCCCCGCCGGTTCCGGCAGGAGCCCCTGCGTCCGTATGATCTTTTCGGGAGGCAATCCATGCGAGCTCTTTTCCGTTTGACCGTTTTCCTTTGCGTGCTGGCCCTCTGCTGCCCGCTGGGAGCCACCGCTGCCGCCAAGGCCGACAAAGACAAGGTCGAGGAAGATTTCGAAGCCCTGCGCCGCTTCAGCCAGGTGCTGGATCTGGTGAACCGTTATTATGTGAAGGACGTGAACCAGGGTGAACTGCTGGACGGTGCCCTCAAGGGCATGCTGCAGGGCCTGGATCCGCACTCCACCTTCATGACGCCTGAAGAACACAAGGAGATGCAGGAGACCACCTCAGGCGAGTTCACCGGCATCGGCATCGAGATCACGGTGGAGAACGGCCAGGTGACCGTGGTGACCCCCATCGAGGACACGCCCGCCTATCGTGCCGGCCTGCAGTCCGGGGACGTCATCCTGACCATCAACGGCCAGCCCACGCAGGAACTGAGCCTGCAGGACGTGGTCTCGCGCATCCGCGGCCCCAAGGGCACGGAAGTGGAGCTGGGCATCCTGCACAGCACCTCCAAGTCGCCCAAGACCATCCGGGTCAAGCGTGAGGCCATCCCGCTGGTCAGCGTGAAGTCCAAGCCGCTGGAAGACGGCTACTACTGGATCCGCCTCACCCGTTTCTCCGGCCGCACCGACGAGGACCTGCGCGACGTCCTCAAGAAGGCCACCCGCGAATGCGCCAAGACCGGCGGCCTCAAGGGCATCGTGCTCGACCTGCGCAACAATCCCGGCGGTCTGCTGGACCAGGCCGTGAGCGTTTCCGACATGTTCCTGAGCAAGGGCACCATCGTGTCCATCCAGGGCCGCGGCCCCGTGCCGGAGCGCATCTATGAGGCCAAGGACCAGGCCGGGGACATCGACGTGCCCGTGGTGGTGATCATCAACGCCGGTTCGGCCTCGGCCTCCGAGATTGTGGCCGGTGCCCTGCGCGACCAGAAGCGCGCCCTGATCATCGGCGAACGCTCCTTCGGCAAGGGCTCGGTGCAGAACATCATCCCCCTGTCCGACGGCTCGGCCCTCAAGCTGACCGTGGCCCTGTACTATACGCCCAGCGGCAGCTCCATCCAGGCCGAGGGCATCGTGCCCGACCTGGAGATCCCCTTCGAGCGTCCGCGTGAAGAAGACGCCGACGAGCCCCGCATCCTGCTGCGCGAGCAGAACCTGAGCGGCCATCTGGAGAACGCCGATGGCGGCAAGAAGGCCACGAGCAGCAAGAAGCGTGACGATGCCGCGGAACAGCTGGCCCGCGACAACCAGCTGCGCATGGCCCTGCAGCTGGTCAAGGGCCTGCCCCGCATCCAGGAGATCCGGCGCTAGGTCTGCGTCCGGCGCGGAGGGAACCTGTGCGCTTGCCTTTCTTACATCCCGGCCCCCCGAGCGGCGACGATCACGACGGCCTCTCCGGGGGGCCGTGTGCGTCGACCCGCCTGCTGGTGGGCGGTTTACTGTGGTTCTGCCTGTGTCTGGGCCTGTCCCTGTGGCTGGCCTCCCGGGAGGGAGGCGCCGTGCTGGTGGCCGAGGACGGGCAGCCCGTGCTGGCCACCGGTGACTGGTTGCGGCACCGGGACCGTCTGGACGATCTGATGCGCCAGACCCTGTCCCGGGTCATGCCCGGCTGCCGTTTGCTGACCATGCCCGGTTTTTCGGAACAGGAGGCCCGGCATTACCGTGTGGAAGGGGACGGCGCCCCCCTGCGTCTGGCCCTGGCCCTGCAGGAGCGTCTGTGCCAGGAGGCCCTGCGTACCGGCCCTGACGGCGAGCGCCTGCTGGCCGATGACGTGCCCATGCCGCAACTGCGCTGGACGGACGACGGGGTGCTGGAAGCCGATGTGGACGGCCGCACCTGCCTCGTCCTGCATTTCCCCGGCTGGGAGACCATGCTGGCCACGCTTTCCCGGCCCATGCCCGAACCTGCTCTGGTGCTGGTGATCGACGACATGGGCCAGAAGCTGGAGCCTGCGGAGCAGCTGGCCAGCCTGCCGTTCCCCGTGGCCCTGGCCCTGTGGCCCCATGCCGCTGCCCGCCGTCCGGTGCAGCAGGTGGCCCGGGACATGGGGCTGGACGTCCTGCTGCACATGCCTATGGAGGCCATGCCCCGCAAGAACGGCACCGCGCCCAATCCGGGCCCCGGAGCGCTGGAGACGGACATGGACGCCTATGCCATGGAACACGCTCTGGACAAGGCGCTGGCGCAGGTGCCCACGGCCCTGGGCTTCAACAATCATATGGGTTCCGGGTTCACCGGACGGCGCGATGCCTGCCGCATGCTGGCCGGTCTGGCCTACGGGCGCGGCCTGTTCGTGCTGGACAGCGTCACCCGCGGCAACAGCCAGCTGGAGACCAGCATGGTCCGCCAGGGCATCGTCACGGCCAGCCGCCATGTTTTTCTGGACGATCCCCAGGGCACGGACAAGGTGCTGGCCGCGCTGGACAAGGCCGCCCGCCTGGCCCGCAAGCAGGGCATCGCCATCGCCATCGGGCATCCGCATGCCTCGACCCTGCGGGCCCTGGAGCGCTGGGAGAACCGCGAGGGCGTGGCCGTGGTGCCCCTGCGGCGCTACGTCTGGCATCTGGCCCAGCTGCGGGCCGGACAGTTCGGCAAGCCGGAGTGATCTTTCCGGGAGCGTCTGGAGCGCTTCCCGGCTGACAGCCGCCTGTGGCGGTGATGGAGAACGAACATGAGCATGAGCATCGGTTGTGTGGGTTGCGGCAACATGGGCGGGGCCATCCTGGCCGGTCTTGCCGCCTCTTCTCTGGACTGCACCCTGTATGGCCATACGCGCACGGCAGCACGCATGGCGCCTCTGGAAGCGGCGGGCGTCACCCGTCTGGATTCGGCCCGCGAGCTGGCCCGCAAGGCCCGCTATGTGGTCATGGCCGTCAAACCCTACCAGATCGAGGCCCTGCTGGCCGAGATGGCGCCCGAGTTCGGGCCCGACACGGTGGTGATCTCCGTGGCGGCGGGCATCAGCATCGCCCGTTTGCAGGCTGCCGTGGGCGGTCGCTGCCCCGTGGTGCGCTGCATGCCCAATACGCCCGCGCTGGTGGGCAAGGGCGTGTTCGCCCTGTGCTTCGACGACAAGGTCCCGGCGGAGAGCAAGGAAGACATCCTGCGCTTCTTCAGCCAGCTGGGCGTTTGTCTGGAGCTGCCGGAGTCCCGCTTCACGGCCTTCTCGGCCCTCATCGGCGCCGGGCCTGCCTATGTGTTCGGCATGATGCAGGGACTGGTGCAGGCCGGTGTCACCCTGGGCCTGGGCCGCAAGGAATGCCGCGACATGGTGGCGGCCCTGTTCGAAGGCTCGGCCGTCATGGCGGCCCGCAGCGACACGCCGCTCATGGAACTGCGCGACCAGGTATGCTCGCCCGGCGGCCTGACCATCGCCGGGGTCAATGTCCTCGACAGGGCGGGACTTTCCGGCCTGCTGGTGGACGCGGTGCTGGCCGCTGACGAACGCGGCAGGGAAATGGAAAAGGAATAAAAGAAGGGGAGGCGAAAGCCTCCCTTTTTCAGTTATGAAAAACGGCAGGATCTCCGGAAGGTCCTGCCGTTTTTTTGCCGTTTTTTTGTCGCTTTGCTGCGAGAAGTTACTTGGTCTTGTCCAGACGGATGTCCAGGCGCTTCTTGCCCTTGGTCAGGATGTAGCGCGTCTTGGCTTTGGCGTGCAGGTCGATGACGATGCGGGTGTCGCTGCCCTTCTTGCCCAGGCGCACGTCCTTGACCATCTCGCCCTTGGGCACACCGGGTTCGCTGAGCTTCCAGGTGCCCTGCAGATCCACCACCACGCGGGAGGGGCTGGTCAGCTCCAGATGCTTGAAGCGGATGGGGGACGAGGCGTCCAGACGGATGGTGGCGCCGCCGTCACGCACGAAGACCACGAAGTTGGTGATGGTCTGGTTCTTGGGCGCGAGGGCCGCCTTGCGGGGCGCGGGCTGGGGCTTGGGGGCGGGCTTTTCCGCCTTCTTCACTTCCGCCGGGGCGGCGGGAGCCGCAGGAGCGGCCGCCGGGGCTTTTTCGTCATGGGCGGCAGCGGTGAGCGGGGTCGTGCCCGGACTTGCGGGGGCAGGGCTTTCCGTCGTGGCGGGCGTTTCCTCTCCTGTCTCGAAGGCAAAGCCGCGCTCCACGGCAGCGGGAGAAGGCTTGACCCCGGCAGCGGCCAGCTTTTCACCATCGGCAGGCGTGCCGGGCGTCACGGGCAGGGGGGGCTGGGCAACGGGCGGCGCGGGCTTCACAGGGGCGGAGACGCAGTTGTCGGCCGGGACCGGGGCGTCGCCGGACTGCCCCATACGCGTGTTGAGCAGGATGAGCAGCAGGCCAAGGATGATGACCGCGAGGACTATCCAGAGAAAGATCTTGTTCATGCCAGTAGGCTCCTGTGCCTTTGGGCCGGATGTCCGCCGGGAAGTGCCCGGCGGAAGATCGCGCGTGGCGGTTCATGACGCGCGTGTCACGGCGGCGGGGCAAAAGGCCTTCCGGGCCGGGGCATGCCATGAGGCCCCATATGCAGGCACGGCTAAACTCTACATGATTTGTGCCGAATGGCAAGATTTGCCAAATCCCTTTACGCGCCGGGGGCTTTGCGCTAGCATCGGCGCACTATGCACGAAATGTCCATCGCACAAAGCATCCTGGACATAGCTCTGGAAGAGATCGCCAAACAGGGCTGTGACCGGCTCGACCTCATCCGTGTGGAATGCGGCGCCCTGGCCGGCGTGGTGCCGGATTCGCTGCAATTCTGCTTCGAGGCCCTGGTGCAGGGCGGGCCGCATGCGGCCGCCCGGCTCGAACTGGTGACCATCCCCCTGTTGTTGCGCTGCTCCACCTGCGGGCAGACCTTCGGCGGCGAGGGACAGGAAGCCCTCTGGCAGCCGTGTCCGGCGTGCGGCGCCCTGGCAGGCCACACGGTGGAGCAGGGCAAGGAGCTGCAGATCAGTCATCTGGAAGCCTCCGTCAGCGGGGGCCAGGATTCATAAACCGACGGCCTGCGGCCATGCTGCCGCCAGGCGGGCCCTGGGGAAAAGGGCCGGAGTTCCGGGAGGAAACGATGCAAATTCCTGTGGTGCGCAACGTTCTGGAAGCCAATGAGAAGATCGCGGCCAGCGTGCGCGAGAAGCTGCGTGAGCGCAAGATCTTGGCCCTGAACCTGATCTCGTCGCCGGGCGCCGGCAAGACGACCCTGCTGGAACGCACCCTGCATGACCTGGCCGGCGAGTTCCGCATGGCCGTCATCGAAGGCGACCTGCAGACCGACAACGATGCCCGCCGCGTGGCGGCCACGGGCGCCCAGGCCGTGCAGATCAACACCGACGGCGGCTGCCACCTGGACAGCAACATGATCATGACGGCCATGGAGAGCCTGGACCTGGACGGCGTGGACATCCTGTTCATCGAGAACGTGGGCAACCTGGTCTGCCCCGTGGAATTCGACTGCGGCGAAGACGCCAAGGTGGCCCTGCTGAGCGTGACCGAAGGCGACGACAAGCCCGAAAAGTATCCCCTGCTGTTCAACCTGGCCAAGGCCATGGTGCTGAACAAGGTGGACCTGCTGCCCTATGTGGACTTCGACCGCGAACGGGCGCGGGATTTCGCCACCCGCCTCAACAAGGAACTGGCCGTGTTCGAGGTCTCCTGCCGTGACGGTTCCGGCCTGGAAGGCTGGTACCAGTGGCTGCGCGACATGCGCGCCAGCAAGCTGTAGAAAAACAAGATGCGGGGGAGGTGGAATTTTTGGGGCTAGCGCACAAAGGTTACTTTTCCCCCCAGTCCTCCTTCCTCTTCCAAATGGGTTTTATCCAGGAAAGGCGGACATCTTGAGAAAGTTATTTTTTTGAATGAAAATCCTCCTGTAATTCGCAGGAGGATTTTTCTATTTTAAGCAGCCTTATTAGCGAAGATGTAGTCGTCGATAGGAATTACACCCAGACTGATTACCATTGTCACAGGATTTTCCATACCATTCTTTGGCTATCGTATCATTTTTTTTGACACCTAGCCCCCGTTCATAAAGCTCTCCCAAAAGAAGTTGAGCTTCATTATTGTTATGTTGAGAGGCTTTTTCGAACAATTTTTTTGCCTTAGCGTAGCTCTGTCTAACACCAAGTCCATAAAAATAGAGCATTCCTAAGTCAACCATTGCTAAATCGCAATCTTGCTGTGCTGCTTTCTCAAGCAGATTTTTAGCTTGATGGAAATCTCTTTCTACGCCTAGGCCACGCAGATATAAAAGTCCCAGTTCATACTGGGCAGGATAAAATCCCTTTCGAGCAGCTTTTTCAAAGTATAGATTCGCTTTAGAGAAGTCTTGGGGGACACCATTTCCATTTTTATAAAGTAATCCCAAATAGAATTGAGCATCAGTATCATCTTTTTGTGCAGATTTTTTGAAAAAATCTACAGCTTTATTTATATTTTTACTTTTTATTTCGCCTTGTGCATAAAATAGGCCTAAATAAAATTGAGCGTGGGCATGCCCTTGTTGTGCAGATTTTTCAATAAGAGAGACAGCTTTTTCCAAGTCTTTATCTACACCATCTCCTCTAAGATAACATAAACCGCGTTCGAATTGTTCCTGCGGAGTCTCTTTAGCCTCTATTAGGTTGAAATCAAGATTAATAAATATAATTAAAAATAAAAATATTACGTTACATTTTTTCATAACAGAAAAATTGCATATTTTGAATAAAGCGTATTTTTTTGGGGAAAAGCCTCCCTTTTTTGTGAGCAAAAGGGAAGGCCTCCCCTCCAATCAACAAAAGGAACTTGCCCTTTTAGAACGAGGCGCTGTACGCGGTCATGTCCACGATGAGGGTGGCGGTGGGACGGCGCACGGTGATGGTGAACAGCTGCACATCCTTGCGGGGGGTATCGCTGATGAGGTCGGGCAGCATGTCGCCGGGGGCCATCATGATGCAGGCGTCACCGCGCGGGGCGTTCATGAGCATGCCCAGAGCCATGTGCAGGATCTCCATCTGGCGCTTCTGGTCAGCCACGGGCATCTCGGTGAAATTCATGTCCAGGCCCGGCAGCTCGGCCTGCCAGGGACGGTAGCCCATGTTGTAAAGGCTGGCCAGCAGGGCGTCCAGGCGCTGGTCGCTGAGCTTCTGGCGCAGTTCCACATGCTCCAGCACCTCGCCGCCGGCCTTGACCGGGAAGGCTTCCACATTGTCATCGCCGGGGGTGTAGGGCGTCAGGCGGGCGGCCCAGACCATGTCGGCAAAGCCCAGGCTGGTCAGCACGGCGCCGCCGTCATCGCGCAGGGGGTCCTTTTCCAGCAGGGCGCAGGCGTCCTTCATCAGCATGCCGGGCCGGAATTTGCTCAGGGCGCAGACGGGCCGGGCATCTTCTGCGGGCAGCAGGGATTTTTCCGTGCCGTTGACGTGGCTGATCTTGCCGTCAAGGCCGCGGACCAGCAGGCAGGGATGGTGTTCGCCGCACAGGGTCAGGCTCTGGACGCTGGCCAGGCGGACCTTGTTGAAGTCCCACAGATACAGGCCCATATCCATGCGCAGGTCGGCGGTGCCGCCGGGATTGAGCAGCTGGTCTTCACCGCCGGGCAGGAGGTCGAGACGGGCATAGTTGGCCTGGTTGCCCACAGTGAAGCGGATGCTCAGCAGCTCTTCGGCGCTTTCGTTGCGGATGGTCAGGCTTTTTTCGTCTTCCGGGGTGTCCCTGGTCGCGAAGGCCGGGGAGGACGCGAGCAGGGAGACGAACACAAGGGTCAGAAAAACAAGCAGACGGCAGGGATGGAACATGTCGGACCTCGTCAGGTTGCAGTCCCGAAGGGCTGGGACGGCACGTCGGCCGTAGTTGGCAGGATCGGACCGCACAGCAGCGTGCGGCATGCTGTAGGTGTAGCAAAGGCCCGCCGGGGCCGCAAGGCATTACAGGCGGAAGGGCGGAGGAGCGGGAGAGGAGGGGCCTTTACGCTGCCCGTCCCGGCTGGTATAGGAATCAGTCGGGCGGGACTGTCCGCCTTTTTCCCAACACGCCGTTTTCCAAGGAGCCGCCATGTCTTCGTCCCGCCGTGCGCAGGATACTTCCCAGCAGACGCCCGCCGCAGGGCTGAAAGTGACCCTGCCGGTCCTGGTGACGGCCAGCGTGCTTTTTTTGGCGGCCCTCGTGCTGGCGTATCTTGGCGGTGTGATGACAGGCCGTGCCCAGTGGGCCAGCAGCCTTGAGGAATCCCGTGCGGCCCTGGCCGCGGCGGCCGCCACGGATGGGGAAAAGGAAGAGAGCGCCGCCGCGGGCGAAGCCCAGACGGCCGCTGATGCCGGGAACACAGAGGATGCCCTGGTCGAAGCCTCGGTGCTGGCGGCCTCGGAGCTGCGTTTTTCCCGGGCCCTGCGTGCCGAGCCCGGCGCGCGTCTGGAGCCTGTTTCGCCGCCGTTGCCGGCTGCCCAGGCCCCCAAACCGGCAGCGGCAGGGGCCCCCGCCTATCCGCCCATGCCTCCGGGCATGCAGCCTGCCGTGCCCGCGGGGGAAAAGGCGCCGCCGCCAACGCCCACCGACATATACGATTTCGTCTTCCAGCTGGGGGCCTTCCGCGATCCCGGCATCGTGGACGATTTGCGCCAGCGTCTGGAAGGGCGCGGCCTGCGCACCCGCATGGAGCGCAGCGGCAAGCTCTATCTGGTGATGGTGGTCATGCGCGGTACGGACGACCGTGCCCGCGCGGTGGAAGCCATCGCCCAGGACATGCACCTAGGCAAACCGCTCATGCGCAGCCGCAAGCCCGTCCCCGGTCGCCGCTAGCGGCGGATGCGGGCATTTTTCCCGGCCCGAGGGGCGTTGGGCTCCTTCTTGTAATATGTGAAAATATTCGCTATTATTGCAAATCTTGTTTGTTTAATTAAACAGTCATCCCGGGACGGCACCCTGCCGTGCATCCTTCTTCCCGTGCGCGGCGGCCAGCCTCCCGGCCCCGTGCGTCCGGGGAGCCGCTCCTGTCCTGTCGCGCCTGTTCGAGGCGCCTGTCCCTGGTGCCGGATGTCCCGGCCATCGCCATTTGCCTGTCTTCGGACGAACATCCTATCGGACGTTCCACCGCAAGGAGAGACCATGCCCGCTACCAAGACTGACAACATGTTGAGTTCGCTGCGCCTCGGCGTCATCGAACGTCTGGCCCTTTCGTTCTGGGCCGGGACCCTGCCGGAAGACGTGGACCGCATCCCCCTGCTGATGCGCCCGCGCGGCAGCGAGATCATGAGCCGCTGCTGCATCTACAAGGACCGCGCCATCCTGCGCGAACGCCTGCGTGCCGCCATGGGCTTCCGCCTCGAAGACGAGACGGACGACTCCATCCCCCTGCGCACCTATGCCGAAGAGGCCCTGGAGCGCAAGGAGCCCAACTGGCCCATCCTGACGGTCTGTGACATCGCCTGCCAGGGCTGCATGCGTGCCCGTTACTATGTGACTGACGCCTGCCAGGGCTGCGTGGCGCGTTCCTGTATCGGCAGCTGCCGCTTTGGGGCCATCTCTTTCTCTCGCGGCCGCTCCACCATCGACCCCGAAAAGTGCCGCAACTGCGGCATGTGCATGGACGCCTGCCCCTACCATGCCATCGTGCGCCTCAATGTCCCCTGTGAGGCGGCCTGTCCGGTGCGCGCCATCCACAAGGGCAACAAGGGCCGCGCCGAGATCGACTTTGAAAAGTGCACCAGCTGCGGCCGCTGCATGCGCGCCTGCCCCTTCGGTGCGGTCATGGAGCGCAGCGAAGTGCTGCCCGTGCTCCGTGCCCTGGCCAGCGGCCGCCATGTGACGGCCCTCATGGCCCCGGCCATCGTGGGCCAGTTCCCCGGCGGCCCGGCCCGCATCGTCACGGCCCTGCGCCGTCTGGGCTTTAGCGACGTCATGGAAGTGGCCCTGGGCGCCGACGTCACCTCGCAGCGTGAGGCCGCGGAATTCGTGGAACGCATGGAACGCGGCGACACCTTCATGACCACCTCCTGCTGCCCGGCCTATGTGGAAGCCGTGCGCCGCCACGCGCCCGAGCTCCTGCCCCATGTGTCCGAGACCGCCACGCCCATGCATTATACGGCCGAGATTGCCCGCGAGCGCCATTCCGACACCGTGACGGTCTTCATCGGCCCCTGCGTGGCCAAGCGCCAGGAAGGCCTGCACGACGAGATGGTGGACTACGTGCTCACCTTCGAAGAAGTGGGCGCCCTGTTCAATGCCCGCGGCATCGTGGTGGAAGAGTGCGAAGAGCACGGGCTGGAGCGCCCCAGCAACGAGGCGCGCGGCTATGCCATCGCGGGCGGCGTGTCCGCCGCTGTGGAAAAGCGGGTGGGCGACCGCTTCGAGGTGCGTCCCGTGGCCATCAACGGCCTTTCTCCCCAGGGCCTCAAGAAGCTGCAGTCCTTCGTCAAGGGCGGCTGCCCCGGCAACCTGGTGGAAGTCATGACCTGCGTGGGCGGCTGCGTGGGCGGCGCCGGTGTGGTGATGCCCGCCGCCAAGGGCGCCAAGGCCGTGGAGAACTTTGCCACCAAGGGCAAGGTGTAACCGGGGGCCAGGTCCCCGTTGCCCGTGACCTGCCGTCGCTGACGGGACGCCCGTCCGGACCGGCGGCAGGCAGATGACGACGCTCTGTGCCGGGAGGATGATCCATGATCATCTTCCCGGCTTTTTTTCTGCCTCCCTTGACACAGGGCAAGGGGGAGGCTACAAGGTTTGTAACACGTTTTTATAAAAAATAACACGATTGCATGCGCCTCCTGTCTTCCTCTTCTTGGCAGTCGGGGAGACCGTTCAGGGGATGCCGACTTGCCACCGGTATCCCCTGATTGCTTTCAGGGCCCCGGCATCCGGCACAGTCAGGGGAGCATGCACAGCCATATATCGCGCGGCGGGCCCGCAGGGGCGGGCCGCAAGCCGGCCATGACCGGCGCACCGGGCGCCGGGCCGTACCGCCGCGCGTCACCGTCCTGGGGACACGGATACGACATGGTCAGTCAGGAAAAACGGATAGGTGTGGTGGCCCTCGCCATCCACGACAGGCAGGCCCGGGCGGCTTCCGTCAACAACGTCATCAGCCAGTATGCCGATCTGGTGGTGGGGCGCATGGGCGTGCCGTACCGTGAGCGGGGCCTGAGCATCATCGCCCTGCTGGTGGACGGCAGTACGGATGCCCTCGGGGCGATGACCGGAAAACTGGGGAACATTCCCGGTGTGAAAGTACGCAGCGTCCTGCTTACTGCCGCCGGGCAGGAGCTTTCCCCCAAGGAGGATTCATGAAGCGCATCGAGATGGAGCATATCGGCTATGTGCCGCATGTGCCGCAGCCGGGGCCGCATCCCGGTACCCTGCCGTTCGTGCAGATCGATGCCGAACGTTGCGTCGGCTGTGATACCTGCCAGGAGTACTGCCCCACAGGGGCCATCTTTGGCGAGGTGGGGCGGGAGCACGCCATCCCGCATCCCGAAGCCTGCATCAACTGCGGCCAGTGCCTGACCCATTGTCCGGAGCTGGCCATCTATGAGGAACAAAGTTGGGTCCCCGAGCTGGAAGCCAGACTTGCCAGCAGGGACGTCCGCTGCATCGCCATGCCCGCGCCTGCCGTGCGTTACGCCCTGGGCGACTGCTTCGGCCTGCCGGTGGGCTCGGTCAGCACGGGCAGGATGCTCTCCGCACTCAAGGCTCTGGGCTTCGCCCATTGCTGGGATACGGAATTCGCCGCGGACGTGACCATATGGGAGGAAGCCTCGGAATTCGTGGAGCGTCTGGCCGCGCGCCGCGACCTGCCCCAGTTCACGTCCTGCTGCCCGGGCTGGCAGAAATATGCCGAGACCTTTTATCCCGACCTGCTGCCGCACTTTTCGTCCTGCAAGTCGCCCATCGGCATGAACGGGGCCCTGGCCAAGACCTACGGCGCGGAGCGTATGGGCTATGACCCCGACACGGTCTACACCGTCTCCATCATGCCCTGCATCGCAAAAAAATACGAAGGCTTGCGGCCTGAGCTGGCGGCCAGCGGCCGGCGCGACATCGACGCCACCATCACGACCCGTGAGCTGGCCTGGCTCATCAAGAAAGCCGGTATCGACTTTGCCTCGCTGCCCGATGGCGGCCGCGACAGCCTGATGGGCGAATCGTCGGGCGGGGCCACCATCTTCGGCGTCAGCGGCGGTGTCATGGAGGCCGCCCTGCGCTACGCCTATGAAGCCATCACGGGCAGCAAGCCCCAAAGCTGGGATTTCAAGACCGTGCGCGGTCTGGACGGCCTCAAGGAAGCCACGCTGACCATCAAAGGCACGGAGCTGCGTGTGGCTGTGGTCCACGGGGCCAAGCGTTTCAAAAAAGTGTGTGACGAGGTGCGCGCGGGCAGGTCTCCGTATCACTTCATCGAATTCATGGCCTGTCCTGGAGGTTGCGTCTGCGGCGGCGGGCAGCCTATCATGCCCACGTTGCTGGAGCAGGCCCGGCGTCGGGCCACCAGCCTGTATGCCTCGCTGCGGCAACGCCTTGACCGCGCGGAAGTTTAGGAGGATACACCATGAAGATGATGCATCTGACCCGTCGCGGTTTCTTGCGTGCGGCCTGCGTGGTCGCGGGCGGTGCCATGATCAGCCTGCGCATGGCCGGTGTGGCTGTGGCCAGGTTCCGGGACATCAGGGACTACATGCTGGACCGCATCCACGGTGTCTACGGCGCGGATGCCGCCTTTCCCGTGCGGGCCTCGCAGGACAACGCCCAGGTCAGGGAACTGTATGCCGCCTATCTGAAGCGGCCGCTGGGCCCGCTTTCCGAAAAACTGCTGCATACCCGCTGGGCAGACCAGTCCGCCGGGTATCGCCGTCTGGTGGAGGCGGGGACGTTCCCCAATCCCCGTGATGTAGAGATGTTCGCCGCTTCTCCCTATCCTTACGAACAGAAATTCTAGCCATCCTGCCGTCTGCGGAAAGGGGGCCACCTGACCCTGGGACGGTTTCCGTTCCTCTCTGTCGAGCCCTGTGTCCTGTCCGAAAACGGCGCACGCCAGAGAGGTTTGCCATGTATGATCCCCATTCCCTGCATGCCGAAGAATTCATAGATCACGAAGAGGTGCAGGAGACCCTTGCCTGGGCGGCGGAACACGCCCGCGATGCCGGGCTCATCGACAGCATCCTTGCCAAAGCCGCGCTCTGCAAAGGCCTGAGCCACCGGGAAGCCTCCGTCCTGCTGGCCTGTGAGCTGCCGGACAGGGTAGAGGCCCTGTACCGGCTGGCCAACCGCATCAAGCACGAGTTCTACGGCAACCGCATCGTCATGTTCGCGCCGCTGTACCTGTCCAATTACTGCGTCAACAGCTGCGTCTACTGCCCCTACCACGCCCGCAACAAGCACATCATCCGCAAAAAGCTGACCCAGGAGGAAGTGGCCCGCGAGGTCATCGCCCTGCAGGACATGGGCCACAAGCGTCTGGCCCTGGAAGCGGGCGAGCACCCCACCATGAACCCCATCGGCTACATCCTCGACTGCATCCGCACCATCTACGGCATCCGCCACAAGAACGGGGCCATCCGCCGCGTCAACGTGAACATCGCGGCCACCACCGTGGAAGAATACCGGATGCTCAAGGATGCGGGCATCGGCACCTACATCCTGTTCCAGGAGACCTACCACAAGCAGAGCTACGAAAAGCTCCACCCCGCGGGCCCCAAGCATGATTATGCCTGGCATACCGAAGCCATGGACCGCGCCATGCAGGGCGGCATCGACGACGTGGGTCTGGGCGTGCTCTTCGGTCTGGAAGGCTATCGTTACGAATTTGCGGCCCTGCTCATGCATGCCGAGCATCTGGAGGCCGTGCACGGCGTGGGCCCGCACACCATCAGCGTGCCGCGCATCAAGAAGGCCGACGACATCGATCCCGACGTTTTCGACAACGGCATCGACGACGAGACCTTTGCCCGCATCTGTGCCTGTATCCGCGTGGCCGTGCCCTATACCGGCATGATCATCTCCACCCGCGAGAGCCAGGCCGTGCGCGAAAAGGTGCTGCCCCTGGGCGTCTCGCAGATCAGCGGTGCCTCCCGCACCAGCGTGGGCGGCTATTGCGAGCCCGAGCCCGAGGACGAGAACTCCGCCCAGTTCGATGTCAGCGACCGCCGCACCCTGGACGAGGTGGTCCGCTGGCTCATGGATCAGGGCCACATCCCCAGCTTCTGCACGGCCTGTTACCGCGAGGGCCGCACCGGCGACCGCTTCATGAGCCTGTGCAAGAGCCGCCAGATCCTCAACTGCTGTCATCCCAATGCCCTGCTGACCCTCAAGGAATATCTGCAGGACTACGCCTCGCCCGCCACCCGGGCCGTGGGCCTGGACATGATCCGGAAGGAACTGGACAAGATCCCCAGCGACAAGGTGCGCGCCCGCACCATCCGGTGCCTGGACGCCATCGAGGCCGGGCAGCGGGACTTCCGCTTCTAGGCCAACAGCCTTTTCCGGGGCTGCTCCTGTCTGCCGGGAGCGGCCCCGGGCTTTCCCCGTGGCGCTTGCCGCCTTTTTCCTTCCTCCATCCCGCCGGGCAGGGCCCTTCCTGCCCCGCCAGTCTTTCCAGGAGATCCCGCCATGCCGGAATCCGCACCGTCTTCCCCCGCGACGGCCAGCCGCGAGGCCGTCTGTTCTTCCGCGGCCCCCGCTTCCATCCCCTCCCTTTCCCGGGCCGAAGTGCGCGAGCTGCTTTTCGACCTGCCCTGGCCGGAGTTGCAGGCCCTGGCGCACCAGTGTCGCCTGCGGCACAAGGGGCGGCATGTGCATGTGCGCGGCCTGCTGGAATTTTCCAATGTCTGCCGCCGCAACTGCCGCTATTGCGGCCTGCGCCACGAGAACAGGCGTCTGTCCCGCTACAGCCTGTCGGCGGCGGAGCTGCTGCGGGCCGCGTCACAGGCCGTGGCCGCCGGGGTGGACACGCTGGTGCTGCAATCGGGCGAGATGGCCCGCAACCCTCTCTGGCTGGCGCAGATAGTGCGCGGCCTCAAGGAGCGCTTCGGCCTGCCCGTGACCCTGAGCGTGGGCGAGCAGCCGCGCGAATGGTACGCCCTGTGGCGGGAGGCCGGGGCCGACCGCTTCCTGCTCAAGCACGAGACCGCCGATGCCCGTCTCTATGCCGCCCTGCATCCCGGCTATCGTCTGACCGACCGGCTGCAGGCCCTCTCCTGGCTGGCGGAGCTGGGCTATGAGGTGGGCTCAGGCTTCATGGTCGGTGTGCCCGGCCAGCGCCCCGAAAGCCTGGTGGACGACATCCTGCTGGTGCGGGACATGCGCGTGGCCATGTGCGGGGCCGGGCCCTTCGTGCCCCAGGCTGACACGCCCCTGGGGCGGCAGCCGCGCGGCTCCACGGAGCTGTGCCTGCGGGTCATGGCCGTGCTGCGTCTGGCCCTGCCCTGGGCCAACCTGCCCGCCACCACGGCGCTGGCCAGCCTGCGTCCCGAAGACGGTCAGCGGCAGGGCCTTGCCGCGGGCGGCAACGTGCTCATGCCTTCCTTCACCCCGGCGGCGCGCCGGGCTGCCTACCGCATCTACGACCACAAGGCTGTGGTGGACATGGACGCCGTGCGGCGCGCCATTGCGGGCGCCGGGCTGGAGCATGCGCTGCCGGAAGCTTAGGCAGGGGAGAGCGAAATGTTTTGACGGGGGAGGAAGGGGCGTTTTTTGGTAAAAACTGCCCCTTCCTCCCCCGTACCCCCTCCAACCCCGAAAAAACTTTGTTCCGGCCGGTATGATGGGTCCCCGTCTTTGTCTGCGGGGCAGGGACATCGCGGGATGGCCATGGGGGCTGGGAGATGTCAGAGGGACTTTGGCGAGTCGCTTTATTCTCTATGTCCTCATGCCGGGATGTCCGTGACAGGGCAGGTGTGGAACGGACTTCCTTGTCTTTGGTGAGGAAAGGCTTCTGTGACGGCGACGGCCAGGGAGCGGGGAGAGCTGCTGCAAGCGGGCCTGGAATGTGCAGCGGGGCAGTGTTTTATGCTCTTTCGATGATGACGGCATGGACAGGTGCCCGTGGCGTTCCTATATCTGGAAGGAAAGGCCGGGAGCGCGGCTGAAGGCATGAGCCTGTCCTGTCGCCTCCCGTAGCTTCCGCATCAGGATTTTCAGCATACAAGTTATGGCGTGTCGTCCGGCATGACCGGCGGCCAGCATGAAGGAGTTCGGCATGAACGAAAGTCCCAAGGCCCTGCGCCTGCATATCGGTCTGTTCGGGCGGCGCAATGCGGGCAAGTCTTCCTTGCTCAACGCGCTCGTGGGTCAGGATGTGGCCATCGTTTCCCCCACGCCGGGCAGTACGGCGGACCCGGTGGAAAAGACGCTGGAGATGGCGCCCCTGGGGCCGGTGGTCTTTCTGGATACGGCCGGGCTGGACGATCGGGATGCCTCGCTGGGCGCCCAGCGGGTGGAGCGCAGCCTGCGGGCCATGCGCCGGGTGGACGTGGCCCTGCTGGTGCTGGATGCCCCCTGCTGGGAGGCCGTGGACGCCGACACCGCCGCCCGTCTGGCCGCTGCGGGCATCCCCTTTGCCGTGGTGGTCAACAGCCGCGGGACGGCGGATACCTGTGATGCCGCATGGCGTCCTGACGGCCTTGCCGCGACGGTCCCCGTGCTCTGGGCCTCGGCCCGGGAAGGCTGGGGACTGGAAGGCATCCGGGCGGCGCTGGCCCGTCTGGCTCCGGCCGGGGCCCTGAAACAGCCGCCGCTGGTGCACGACCTGCTGCCGGAGCACGGCACGCTGCTGCTGGTGGTGCCGCTGGATTCCGGGGCGCCGCAGGGCCGCCTCATCCTGCCGCAGGTGCAGACCATCCGGGACAGCCTGGATGGCCGCTGCCTGTGCCTTGTGGTGACGGAAGAGCAGCTGCCGCAGGCCTTTGCCGTCTTGCGGGAGCCGCCGGATCTGGTGGTCTGCGATTCGCAGGTAGTGCATGTGGCCGCGCGCCTGACGCCGCCGTCCGTGCCCCTGACCACGTTCTCCATCCTCATGGCCCGCACCAAGGGCGATCTGGTGGATCTGGCCCGGGGGGCGGCGGCCCTGACCCGTCTGCGGCCCGGCCAGACCGTGCTGGTGCAGGAAGCCTGCTCGCACCATGCGCAAAAAGATGACATCGGCCGCGTGAAGATCCCGCGCCTGCTGGCCCGGCTGGCCGGCGGCCCCGTGGAGACCCCCATGCTGGCCGGCAAGGAATTTACCGAATATGCGGGAGACGCGGCCGCCGTGGTGCATTGCGGCGCCTGCGCCATCACGCGCGGCCAGATGCTGGCCCGGCTGGACGAAGCCCGGGCCCACGGGCTGCCCATGACCAATTACGGCATATGCATCTCGCTGGCGCAGGGCGTGCTGGAACGCGTGCTCTCTCCCTTCCCGGAAGCGCTGGCCGCCTGGCGTGCCGAAGCGCAGCTGCCGGGATAACCCGTAACCACAGGGCATACATCATGCCCGGGAGGTCATATGCCTGGACCGTTGTTCGCCGTCATCGGCATCATCGTCATGTTCCTCGTCATGCGCTGGGTCTTCAAGAATGGCGGTTGCGGCTGAATGCCCCGTCGTCCTGCCCCGGGTCCCGGGGAAAAGCGTCTGGAAGAATTTTCCGCCCGGCGCAAGGAGGAAGACCGCTGACCCTTCCGGGAAAAGGCCCCGCGGCAGCCATGCCTGGGTGAGCCTGTCCCTTTCTCCGCTGTCCTGACCTGACGGCAGCGGCTCTCCTGTCCATGTTCCCCGGCCCGTCGTGTCCTGCGACGGGCTTTTTTGTCTGCGCTTCTCCAGCGCCGTCGTCATGGGGCCTGTCTTTTTCCTGCCCGTTCTTCCCTGGCCTCATCTTTCGCTTGTCCGGCATGGCCTGCCGTACAGCCGCCGGATCGTGTTTCCCGGTCTGCGGTGGGCTCCTGTCTTTTGTTCCACCTTCCGTGCCGGATGCTGAGAGCTCATATTTCCCTTATATCCTGCACAGCTATCAGTCTTTCTTGTTTCATGGACCGGGGCGGGAATCTCCTGCCGTCGCTCAAAGACGGGGACCTGCCATAACGACCGGAGCAAAGTTTTTTCGGGGTTGGAGGGGGTACGGGGGAGGAAGGGGCAGTTTTTACAAAAAATGCCCCTTCCTCCCCCGCCATCTCCGCCATCCCCATCCCCGCCCCGGATGGACAGGGCGGGACAATCTTCGTATGCTGCCTAGCCTGAGGGCCCTGACGTTCGCATCCGGCCGGTATCATGCCGGATTCCCGAGCCGGGGCCAGAATGGAGACGTGTCCGGGGCTGCGGGGCGCAGGGGGACTTCCTTCCTGACCGGGCTCCATGCGGGAGAGAGATATGCGGCAAAAGATTCTGGCAGCGGTGCTGCTTGTGGGCGTGGCCGTGGCGCTGGGCTGGTACTTCCTGTGGGACAGGACGCAGGGGAGCCTGGTGCTGTACGGTAATGTGGAGATCCGTCAGGTGGATGTGAGCTTCCGCGTGGATGGCCGTATCGCCCAGGTACTGGTGGACGAAGGCGACAGCGTGCGCGCCGGACAGGAGTTGGCCCGTCTGGACGACGACCTGTTGCGCCAGCAGCGGGACCAGACGGCGGCCCAGCTGGCCGGGCAGAAGGCCCAGCTGCTGCGCCTGGAGCGCGGTTACCGCACGGAAGAAGTGGAACAGGCCCGCGCCGCCGTGGCCCGTGCCCGTGCCGTGGCCGACAATGCGGCCATCAATCTGAACCGCGTCAGCGCCATGCGCGCACGCAACGCCATCTCCCAGAAGGAGCTGGACAACGCGCGCAGTTCGGACAGGTCGGCCCGGGCGGAGCTGCGCTCGGCGCAGGAACAGCTCGACATGCTGCTGTCCGGCTACCGCGAGGAAGAGGTGCTGGCCCAGCGGGCGGCGGTGGATGCCGCGGCGGCGGCACTGGAGCTGGCGGAGATCCGGCTGCGTGATGCGCTGCTGACCGCGCCGCAGGACGGCATCGTCCTGACCCGTGCCCGCGAGGCCGGGGCCATCGTGCAGGCCGGGCAGACCGTGTACACCCTGAGCCTGGTGGACCCGGTGTGGCTGCGCGTCTATGTGGACGAGCCGCAACTGGGGCGCATCAAGCCGGGCATGGCCGTGCGGGTGCGCGTGGATGCGGTGCCGGACAAGGAATTTTCGGGCCGGGTGGGCTTCATCTCTCCGGCGGCGGAGTTCACGCCCAAGAGCGTGGAGACCATGGAAGTGCGCACCTCGCTGGTCTACCGCCTGCGGGTGCAGGTGGACGATCCCGATAACGTCATGCGGCAGGGCATGCCCGTGACCGTGACCCTGGTGGAGCCCTAATGTCCTTCTGGTCCGCCTGGTGGCGGCGTCGGGCAGCCGGGGTGCCGGACACGGCCCGGCCTGCGCACGGTCGTGCCGATGGCGATGACCGGAGCGGGGCAACCGGCCGACAGGCCGCCCCGGAGGCTGTGCAGGACGCCGCGACGCCGCAGGACGGCATCGCCGTGGAGCTGCGCGGTCTGGCCATGCGCTTCGGGGCCGTGGAGGCCCTGCGCGGTCTGGATGCCCGCATCCCGGCCGGACGCATCACCGGTCTCGTGGGGCCGGACGGTGCGGGCAAGACGACCCTGCTGCGCCTGCTGGCCGGGCTCATGGAACCGGCGGCGGGGCAGGCCCTGCTGTTCGGTCGTCCCGCCCGTAAGGTGGCGGCGGACGCGCCCAACAGCATCGGCTACATGCCGCAGCGTTTCGGCCTGTATGAAGACCTTTCCGTCATGGCCAATCTGCGCCTGCACGCCCGTCTGCGCGGTCTGGAGGGCGAGGCCCGCGATGCCCTGTTCGACAGGTTGCTGGCCTTCACCTCGCTGGGGCCGTTCACCCGCCGTCTGGCCGGACGCCTTTCCGGCGGCATGAAGCAGAAACTGGGCATCGCCTGCGCCCTACTGGGGGCGCCGCGCGTGCTGCTGCTGGATGAACCCGGCGTGGGCGTGGACCCCCTGTCGCGGCAGGAGCTGTGGCAGATGGTCAGCGAACTGAGCGACGACGGCATGACCGTCATCTGGTCTACGGCCTATCTGGACGAGGCCGCGCGCTGTCCGGGCATCATCATGCTGGACGGCGGCCGCATCCTTTACGACGGCCCGCCCGAGGGGCTCACCGCCCGGGTGGAAGGGCGCGTGTTCCATGTGTCGCCGGGCAGCGAGGGCAGCAAGGCGGCCCTGGCCCGCTGGACGCGGACGCCGGGCGTGGAAGATGCCCTGATGCAGGGCAGCCGCATCCGCGTGCTGCTGGGGCGGGATGCCCCGGAAAGCACCCGGGCCGCCGTGCGCGAGGCCGGGGGCGAGAACGTCCCCGCCCGTCTGGAAGACGCTTACATGCACATGGTGGGCGGCCTCAATCAGGAACCTTCGCCCTACGGCAGGACAGGCGGCGAGAGCGGCGGGCATGTGTCGCAACTGTCCGTGGAAGCGCCGGAACGCATCGTGGCCAAGGAGCTGACCAAGCGCTTCGGGGATTTCACGGCGGCGGACCACATCAGCTTCACGGTGCGCGCCGGGGAGATATTTGGTCTTCTTGGGCCCAACGGTGCGGGCAAGTCCACCACCTTCCGCATGCTTTGCGGCCTGTCGCGGCCCACGTCGGGCCAGTGCAGCGTGGACGGCGTGGACCTGCTGCGTGCGGGCAGTGCGGCGCGTTCGCGTCTGGGCTACATGGCGCAAAAATTTTCCCTGTATCTGGACATCCCGGTGCGCGAGAACATCCTGACCTGTGCGGAGCTGTACGGTCTGGCCCCGGAACGCCGCAAGGCCCTGCTGCCCGTGCTGGCGCAGGCCCTGGAACTGACGGACTATCTGGACAGCCGCACCCACAGCCTGCCGCTGGGGCAGAAGCAGCGCCTGGCCCTGCTGTGCGCCACCCTGCACGAGCCGCCGGTGCTGTTTCTGGACGAACCCACATCGGGCGTGGACGCACGCACCCGCCGGGACTTCTGGAAGCATATCACGGCCATGACCGAGGCCGGTGCCTCGGTGCTGGTGACCACGCATTTCATGGAAGAAGCCGAATACTGTGGCCGCATGGCCCTCATCTACCGGGGCGCCATGATCAGCATGGGCACGCCGGACGAGCTCAAGGCCTCCTGCCGGGGCCTGCCGGGCGTGCCTGACGACCCCACGCTGGAAGATGCCTTCATCGCCAGCATCCGGCGTTATGATGCCGAGCACCCGCAATAGGGGATGGCTCATGCGGCTGCGGGGGAAAGGTAGCTCCAGCTTCCCCGCCTTGCTTTGACGGCCGCGCTGCCTTGCCGTTTGATGGGCGCGGCCCTGCGCCGGCCCTGACCGGCAGGGCAGGGGGCCGGAATCTTGCGCCGGGGCGGCAGGGATGCGGGACGGGAAAGCGGATAGGAAAGATGGCGTCTGCAACGGCAGGCCGGGAGAGGGAATACTGATGCAAGAACGTCTGTCACGCCGCCTCTGGGTGCGGCAATTGCTGGCCCTGGTGGGCAAGGAGTTCCAGCAGATCGGGCGGGACCCCTCGTCCTATCTGGTGGCCGGTGTGCTGCCCCTTCTGTTCCTGCTGCTCTTCGGCTACGGCATCACTTTGGACGCGGGCGTATTGCAGCTGGCCGTGTTCAACCAGAGCGGCGGCCAGCATTCGCGGGCCCTGCTGACGGACTTTGCCCATTCGCCGCACTTCGTCATCCGTTCCATCAGCCATATGCGCGAGGGCGAGCGCCTGATGCGCGAATCCTCCGTGCAGGGCATCCTGGTGCTGGGCCAGCAGTTCGACACCCAGCTGGACCGGGGCACGACGGCGGACGTGCAGCTCATCGTGGACGGTACCGAGCCCAACGTGGCCCGCTTCATCCAGAGCTATGCGCAGGCCGTGCTGCTGCGCTGGCAGGAGGCCCGGCAGGCGGGCGGGGTGCCGCAGGCCGGCCCGGTGAGCATAGAGGAGCGCTACTGGTACAATCCCACGGCCAAGAGCGAGCGCTTTCTGGTACCCGGAGCCATCACGGTCATCATGACGCTCATCGGTACCCTGCTGACCTCGCTGGTCTTTGCCCGCGAGTGGGAGCGCGGCACCATGGAGGCCATGCTGGCCACGCCCGTGAGCCGCTGGCAGATGCTGCTCGGCAAGCTCATCCCCTATTACTGCATGGGCATGTTCAGCATGGGCCTGTGCGCGCTGGCCGCCGTGACCCTGTTCGGCGTGCCTTACCGGGGCTCGGTGGGGGCGCTGCTGTTCATCTCCTCGGTATTCATGCTCTGCGCCCTGGGGCAGGGCCTGCTCATCTCCGTGAGCCTGCACAGCCAGTTGCAGGCCGCCGAGGCCGGGCTTTTTTCCGGCTTTTTGCCCGCCCTGCTGCTGTCGGGCTTCGTGTTCGACATCAACAGCATGCCGCCCGTCCTGCAGGCCATCACCCATCTGGTGCCGGCCCGTTACTTTAATACCTGTTTGCGGACGCTCTTCCTGACCGGGGACGTCTGGGAGCTGTTCTGGCCCTGTCTGGGGGCCATGAGCCTGCTGGCCCTGCTCATGCTGGGGCTGGTCTATAAAAAGCTGGTCAAAAGGCTGGATGTCTGATGCTGCGCGATGCCTTCCTGCTCCATATCCGGCGCATGCTGGCCATCGTGCGCAAGGAACTGCTGGTCCTGTTCTGCAATCCCATCTCCCGCATGCTGCTCATCGTGCCGCCGCTCATGCAGATCATCGTGTTCGGCTGGGCCGCCACTATGGAAGTGCGCAATGTGGACGTGGCCGTGCTCGACCATGACGAAGGCCCCCTGAGCCGGGAGATCGTACGCCGTCTGGAGGGCTCGCCCACCTTCCGGCATGTGTTCTTCCTGCGCGGTCAGCAGGAGGTGCGCCCGGCCATCGAGCAGGAAAAAGCCCTGTTCGTCATGGTCTTCGATGCGGAGTTCTCCCGCAGGGCCGCCCGTGGCGAGCCCGTGACCGTGCAGCTGCTGCTGGACGGCAGGCGTTCCAACGCGGCCCAGATCGCGGCCTACTATGTGCAGGTCATGCTGGCCGAGGTGGCCGCGCAGACACCGCTGGGGAGGCAGGCCGCGCTGGCGGGCGGCGGCAGCCTGGACATCCGGCAGCGCAGCTGGTTCAACCCCAATTTCGAGTTCCAGTGGTTCTTCCTGCCCAACCTCATCGGCATGCTGAGCTTCATGCTGGGGCTGGTGGTGACGGGCCTGTCCATCGCCCGCGAGCGCGAGGCGGGCACCTTCGACCAGCTGCTGGTCTCGCCGGCCACACCCACCGAGATCGCCCTTGCCAAGCTCATCCCCGGCTGCGTGGTGGGGCTGGCCCACGGCACCATCTTTTTGCTGGTCTCGGTCTTCGGTTTCGGCGTGCCCTTCACGGGCTCCGTCGTGCTGCTTTACGTGGCCATCTTCATCTTCTCGCTGGCGGCGGGCGGCATCGGCCTGATGATCTCTTCCCTGTCCTCCACCCAGCAGCAGGCCTTTCTGGGCGCCTTCACCGTGGGCGTGCCCTGCATCCTGCTTTCCGGGGCCGTGACTCCGGTCATCAACATGCCCATGTTTTTGCAGCACGGCAGCCAGCTCAACCCCATCCGGCATTTCACCACCCTGGTGCAGGGCGTGTTCCTGCGTGACATCACCTTCGAGGCCGCTTCGGTGAGCCTGCTCAAGATCTGCGCCATCACCGTGGTCTGCGTCTGCGTGGCGGTGTGGATGTTCCGCCGCCGCGTGTAGGGCCTTGTGACGGGGCACGGCGGCAGGGGAAGGTGTGTGCTGTATCCGTCGTGCGCTGCGGGGTGGGGACGACGCCCTTCCTTTTCATACGGAACATGGATGGCGGAAGTATCCCTGTGGTACCGCTACGGATTTTCTTTGGGGGCGGGCTCCTTGTCCGCCTTCTGGCCGGGGCGGCTGGCAAAGGTGCGGCCCACGATGGAGGCGATGACCACCAGCGAGTAGATGTTGGCGGACAGGGACACCAGCACGGTGGCATTGCGCGCGGCCCAGGAGACGGGCGTGATGTCGCCGTAGCCGATGGTCATGAGGCTGATGTAACTGAAGTAGAAAAGATCCTGCAGGCTCACACCGCCGGGATCGGGGCCCCGGAAGGAACCGGGCTGGAAGTTCTCCAGCAGCAGGAAGAGGAAAAAGCCGCTGTAGCCGATGAGCAGCAGGCCGGAAAGGCCCGCGCAAAGGGTCTGCCGGGCATCCAGGTGCAGGCGGTGCGTCTGGGCGCGGTAAAGCTGGATGAAGACTTCCAGCAGGATGATGAAGAAGAACAGACCGTGCAGCAAAAGCAGGCTGAACTGGAGCGCCCGGGGCATGGAGGACAGCGCCTGGAAGGGATGCAGGGCCAGGATGCCCGCGGCCGTCAGGGCCGCCGCCCAAAAGCCCGGCCGGAGGCGGCCGTACAGATTGATCCCGGCCAGCAGTTGCAGGGGCAGGTAGCAGGCCTGGGCCGTACCGCCATAGATTTTTCCGGGAAAAATGATATTCAGCAGGAACATGCAGGCGAGGGAAAGCAGCAAACCCTCAAAACGGCGAAAATGCCACCAGCGGCGTCCGTGCAGCAAGGGGAACATGGGACCCCCGGTCAGACGACTTCAGTACGGGAACATGTGGATCATGGCCTGCCGGGGCGGCAGACAGCGGAGCGGCGGCGTGGGCCACGTCTCTGTTGCGGCGTGGCATCGCAGGCAGGGACCGGATGTTGCCGGGCATCACTCCACAGCTGACCCTAAAGCAGAAGCGCGGGATTGCAAAGCCCGGTCGTCTGACATTTTTAAGCCGCCGCTGCCTTGCCGTGGGGGACGTGCGCCCGGGACGCGGCGGACGTCAGCGCGTTGCCGTAAAGGTCTGCCTGCTGCGGATGGGCGCGGCGGCGTCGGATACGGCCCACCAGCCTGCGATCATGATGGAGGATGACGATGGATGTGACGGCGCTGCGCAATTGCGGCCTTCTTTTTCTGGCGGGCGGGGCGGGGGCCCTGGCACGCTACGGTGTTTCGGAACTGGCCAACACGCTGGTGGGGCGGCAGTATCTGCTGGGGACTTTTGTGGTCAACGTGCTGGGCTGCTTCCTGTTCGGGCTGATCTGGGAGCTGGCCGCGGTGCGCCTGCTCATCTCGGACACGGTGCGCCTGATCATCCTGGTGGGCTTCATGGGTTCGTTCACCACCTTCTCGTCCCTGATCTTCGATTCCTTCGCCCTGGGGCAGACCCGTCTGGCTCTGCTGCTGTTCAATATCGGCGCCCAGACCATCCTGGGCTTCGCGGCCCTTTTCCTGGGCATGACCGTGGGCAAGCACTGGTAGGCCCGGCGCGGTTCAGCGCCCCCCTTCCTCCGTCGGCAGCTCGCGCAGGCGTTCCACCAGCCAGCGACCGGCCGTGCCCAGGGGCTCGACCCAGGCCAGCTCCACCGCGGTGGTGCTGATGCCGTCGTCAAAGTCCAGTTCCAGCAGCTTGAGGCGACCCTGTTCCACAAAAGGGCGGGCCAGCTGGGCCGGGAAGACCGCAAAGCCCATGCCCGCCAGCAGCATCTCCTGCAACTGGTAGAACTGGCTGTAATGCACCAGATGGCTGCTGAAGCGGAAACTGTCGTAAAAGGCATCGGAACTGATGACGCCCGGCAGGGGCAGGAGCTGGCGGTGCCGCAACAGGTCGTCCAGGGAAAGACTGCCCCGGATGCGGCTCAGGGGATGGTCGGCAGCGGCCACCACGCGCCAGATGATACGCCCGGCCATGACCGACTGGCCGCCGTGATCGTAGCGCAGGCGCGCCGGGGCCAGCAGGATGTCCACCGTATGGCGGGCGCTGCTGTCCAGCTGGCGCAGCTTGTCGCAATGCAGGACGGAATCCTCGCCGTCATACAGGAATATCTCCAGCAGCGGGAAGGCCTGTTGCAGTTCCACCAGCGCGGCCCGCACCTCCGGGAACATGACGAAGCCGTGCAGGCCAATGCGCAGCTGCCCTTCCTGCCCCTGGCCCCGTGTGGCGGCCAGGTTCTCCAGCCCCTCCAGGCGCGGGATGATGTCCAGGGCGTGGAAGTAGAATTGCCGCCCCAGGTCGGTCAGCACCGGACTGCGGCCCGGGCTGCGCCGGAACAGGGGCGCGTCCAGATCTTGCTCGAAATGCCGGATGACCTGCTGCACGGCCGCGCCGCTCACGCCCAGACGGCGCCCGGCGGCCGCGAAGGAGCCGGTCTCGGCCACGGCCCAAAGATAGTGCAGGCGTTCCGTGGTGATGATCATGTGTGCCTCCCGCAGACAGGGCATTCCGGCCTTGGGGCAGAGGCCCGGAGCCATGCCGCCGCCCGTACCCTTCGACGCTCCTGCCGTTGTCCCTGCCGCATCCTTTACCGGGCGGGGCCTCTTCCCGATGCCGGACAGCCGGTCCCTTCAGGCGTCCGCTCCTTTCCTGTCCATTCCATGTGCCGACACTCAGGCCAGCTTGAGCAGGGCCACGCCCGCGATGATGAGCGCGATGCCCGCAAGCCGCAGCGGCTGCACGGGGTCGCCGAAAAGCAGGGCCCCGGCCAGAAAGGTACCGGCCGCGCCTATGCCTGTCCAGACGGCGTAGGCCATCCCGATGGGGATGTGCTTCTGGGCCATGAAGAGCAGGGCGCCGCTGACGAGCATGCAGACGCACGCCATGATGAATCCGGGCAGACGCCACAGGCCCGATTGCGCCCATTTGAGGCCCAGCGGCCAGCCTATCTCGCACAGTCCTGCCAGTATCAGGAGCAGCCATGCGTTCATCCTGCTTCCTCCTTCCACGAAAATGTGGTGCTGATGGTCCGCGTCCCGGAAGGGACGATCCCGCCGTTGTAGCACGGGACGGCAGAAGGAGTCTTGCACGAGCGTAAAGCGCGGCTTTCAGGCTGCCATAAAAAAGAGGCCCGCAAAGGGCCTCTTTTTTGTTGCCTGATGGGCAGGGCGCACAGGGGCATGGCAGTGCCGCCGGATGCCTCGTGCGGGTGTCGCCCGGCCAGTCTAGCGGATGAAGTTGGTGGGCTGCCAGGGCTCCACGGCAGGCGGGGTGATGCCCGCCTTGCGGCCGGCCTCGATGCAGTGCAGCAGCCAGGCCATGTTGTCGCCCAGGGTACGCATGATCTGCAGGCCCTCGGCATCCTGCACGGCTTCTTCCGCATTGTTGCCGTGGATGGAGTTCCAGTACTGGGAGGAGACCACGGGCATGCGGGCGATGGTGAAATACTTGTTGAGGCGGTCGAAGGAAGCGCTGGCCCCGCCGCGACGACAGCTCACCACAGCGGCCGCGGGCTTGAAGGCGTAGGGGGCGGACTTCATGTAGAACATGCGGTCCAGCAGGGCGCACAGGCTGGCATTGGGCCCGGCATAGTAGACGGGCGAGCCCACCACCAGACCGTCGGCCTCACGCATGCGTTCGACGCATTCGTTGACCGGATCGTCCTTGAAGACGCACAGACCGGTCCGGGCACATTTGCCGCAGGCGATACAGCCGCGGATGGCCTTGTGGCCCACGTGAAGCGTGGTGGTCTCGATACCGGCCTTTTCCAGTTGCTGGGCCACAGTGGCCAGGGCCGTGGCCGTGCTGCCCTTGGGATGGGGACTGCCGTTGATGAGCAGGACCTGCATGGGGATACTCCTTGGTTGAAAACACCCGGTCGCCGACGCGCCGGGACCCTACAGATAAGGACTGCCCGCCGGGAGTAAAGGGGGCGGGCAGGATGCGGCAAAAATGGGAGAGGATCCGGCACGGCCTTTGGTGCCCCGGCGAAGCCGCCCCGCATGGGCAGCCCGCGGCAGACGGTTTTCTGCAACAGGATACAAGGCAGGCGGCCGCATCCCGGCATGTCGGGCCGCTGTGCTTTCGCGCGAACGCTGGCCGGGGCTGCACACGCATTCCCCGGCACCCGTCCATGCTTTAGGACTGGGCCTCGGCCGTCCTGTTCCCCGGCAGTTCGTTGGCCAGCGTGGCGCCCAGGATGAGGACGGTGCCGCAGGCTTCGGCCAGGCCGAAGGGCTGGTGCAGGAAGAGGGTGGCCAGCAGGATGGCGGTGACGGGATCCACATAGCTGAGCACGGCCGTGGTCTGGGCCGGGAGACGGCCCACAGCCGAGAAGAACAGGATATAGACCAGGCCGGTGTGGACAATGCCCACCACCAGCAGCAGGAAGAGCGTGGACGGCGCGGGAGCAAGACCGTGCAGATGGCCGCCCAGCAGCACATAGGGCAGCATGACCAGGGCGGCGGTGCAGAGCTGGCAGAAGGTGGTCTCCAGCGTATCCAGTCCACGCAGACGCTTGTTGAGGAGGATGAGGGAACAGTAGAGCAGGGCGGCCGCCAGCCCGAAGGCGATGCCGCGCGGGTCCTGCCGGCTGCCGGTGAACACGCCGGAGATGCACACGGCCCCCAGCACGGCCAGCAGGGTGCAGACGATCTTGCGGCGGGTCAGGCGTTCGCCGAGCACCAGGGGCGAGAGCAGGATGACGAAGACCGGCGCCATGTAATAGCAGAGCGTGGCCACGGCGATGCCCGTATGGCGGAAGGCCTCGAAAAGGAAGATCCAGTTGAAGCCCAGGGCCGCGCCGGAGAGCAGGAGGCAGAGGGCATTCTTGCGGATGGCCTGACCGTGCAGGGGCGTTTTTTTCAGGCGCAGCACCAGCAGCAGGAAGAGGGTGCCGATGACGGCCCGGGCACAGGCGATGACCGCCGGGGGCAGCGGGATGTAGTGGACGAAGAGGCCGATGCTGCCCACGATGAACATGGCGGCGGCCAGTTTGCTTTTTTCCATGACCTGGTTCCCTGTGGTTCGTTTTCTGTTCGACAGGGCTTGAGAGGGGGAGGGGCGTTTTTTGGGCAAAAACTGCCCCTCCCCCTCTCAAACTCTCCCCCACCCCGAAAAAACCTTCTTTGGGTCTGACCCGATGGTCTCCGTCGCTGCCTCGCAGGCGCTGTCATCGTGTTGCAGCCCTTTGTGCCGTCACGCAGGCCGAAAGCGGCCGGAAGGCATTTTCTCCGTATCACCGGGAGACCGGCATGGCGGCAATTGCGGCGGCAGACATGGGAAAACCCTCTTGCGTATCACCGGGAGACCGGCAGCCGTGTGCTCCCCGTCGCTTCTTCTCTATCCTGCCGGTGACCAGAGTAAACGTTTTTGGCAGGAGGAGGGGAGCGCGAGGGGAGGAGGGAGACCTTTTTTCAAAAAGGGCCCCTCCTTCCCTCGCCCATCCCAAATCACAGACCGGCGTCGATGAGGGCCAGCAGCTCGGCGGTCTTTTCTTCCAGCAGGGCCCTGTCCGCACGGCTCTCCACGTTGAGGCGCAGCAGGGGCTCGGTGTTGGACATGCGCAGGTTGAAGCGCCAGTTGCCGAACTCCAGGTTGACGCCGTCGATGGCGTCTTCATAGGTGGCGGCGGGGGCGTAGTGGTCGCGGATCTTGCGCATCAGGGCCGGGGCGTCGGCCACGCGGCGGTTGATCTCGCCGCTGCAGGGCCAGGCATCCATGCGTTCGCGCACCAGCTCGGCCAGGGGCTTGCCGTGGCGCTGCATGGCCGCGATGACCAGCAGCCAGGGCAGCATGCCGGAATCACAGTAGGCAAAGTCGCGGAAGTAGTGGTGGGCGCTCATCTCGCCGCCATAGACGGCATCTTCGGCGCGCATGCGTTCCTTCATGAAGGCATGGCCCGTCTTGCCCATGACGGGGATGCCGCCGCCCGCCTGGATGAGTTCGCGGGTGTTCCAGTAGACGCGGGTATCGTAGATGATCCTGGCACCGGGGAAGCGGGGCAGCAGCTCGGAAGCCAGCAGGCCCACCAGATAGTAGCCTTCGATGAAGTTGCCTTCGTTATCGTAGAAGAAGCAGCGGTCAAAGTCGCCGTCCCAGGCGATGCCCAGGTCGGCCTTGTGTTCGCGCACGGCCCGGGCCGTGGCGGCGCGCTTTTCGGGCAGCAGGGGATTGGGCACCCCGTTGGGGAAGGTGCCGTCGGGCTCCATCTGGCAGAAGATGAACTCGTGCGGCAGGTGCGGGGCCAGCTCCTTGAGCAGCAGACCGGCACAGCCGTTGCCCGCGTCGGCCACGATCCTGAGGGGCTTTTGCGCGGCGGCGCCGGTGTAGTCCAGGATGCGGCGGACATACTCCTGCCGGAAGCTGACCGGCGTCACCGGGGCTTCGTCCGCAGGCAGGTTCACGCCTGCGGCCAGCTGGGCCGCCACGCGGTCGCGCAGGTCGTGCAGGCCGGAATCGCCGCTCACGGGCCGGGCGCCGCGCAGCACCAGCTTGAAGCCGTTCTCGTCGGCCGGGTTGTGGCTGCCGGTGATCATGATGCCGGCGTCGAAGTCCTGCCGGGCGGCGGCATCGTAGATCTCTTCGGTGCCGCACATGCCCAGGCTGAAGACCCGGGCCCCGGCCTGATGCAGGCCAGCGGCCAGCGCGGCGTGCAGCACCGGGCCGCTCAGACGGGCATCATAGCCGAGGACGACGCGCCGGGCGGCAAAATGTTCGGCCACGGCGCGGCCCAGGGCAAAGGCCAGCTCGGGGGACAGGGGATCGGGCACCTTGCCGCGGATGTCATAGGCCTTGAAGCAGGAAAGATCGGTCATGGGGGCTCCTTGAGGGGGCCGGTACGGCCCGTGACGGGGGCCTTCCGGTAAGAAGGGTAAAATCGTCCGGCGCAGGCAAACGGCGTTTGGGAGCCGTTGCGGCTGCCGGGGATATCCTAGCCCTGGACGCACCAGGGATCGCACAGGGGACGGCAGCGGCAGAAGCGGGCGAAGGCGGCGGCGCTGATGCGCAGCGCCTCTTCCACGGGGGCCGCTCCGTCAAAACCGTAGATGATGGTCAGACAGACGCGCGTCCGTTCATCCACCAGAGCGCGGGTGGAATCGCTGACAGGGCTGCCGAAGGGGCCCAGCGCATCGGCCAGCAGGGGCAGGTTCTCCAGATTGAGGCCGCCCTTGCCGATACCTTCGTAGGTCTCGCCCGGCAGGCCGCGGCGGAGGGTGATGTCGCCCCGGAGATTGGCAAGCGTGTAGCTGCCCAGGGAAAAGCCCGTCTCCAGCGAGGCGATGTTGTTGGCGTCCACCACGCTGTTGATGGCGTACAGTCCCTTGCCCTGCTTGAGGCGGCGGTACAGGGCCTCGGAAGAGATGCGGTAGCGGCCGGGGTCCTTGCCGCAGGCCTTGCAGCCCGCACGCGAGGGCCCCAGGTTGGGCCACTGGGCCAGGGGCTCGCCTTCCATGCGGGCCACGAGACGGGGGGCCAGCTCGTTGTCCAGATAGTCCTGACAGTCAGGGCGGCTGGGTTCGACCTCCACTTCATGGACGAGACAGCCCAGGCAGAGGCCGGGCACACGGGCGAGGATGTCGGCATCGGGACGGATGACGGGACGGGTAAAAGGAGAATCGCTCACGGGATGATCCTTGGCAGAGTCTGTACGGCGTCACCGGCCGGCACGGTGGACGCGGAAGCGCGGGGACGTGCCGGCGCGCCGGTCCCTGCGGCAGGGCAGGGACAAAAGCTGATTTTAGCACGGGGCGACAGCGGCCTCAAGCCGGAGGGGCGGGGCCGGAGCGGACGAGGTACAGGTTGCCAGAAGCCGGAAAGGGACGGTCCTGCAGGCGCGTTTTCGGAAAAATATGGTGCAACCGCAGGAGAGGGCCCGGCCCTGTGCGAAAGGCAAGGGCAGGAAAGCGGGGCGTTGACGGATCTTGTGCGCGTTTTCCGCTTTTGGCGGGCCTGTCCTGTCTGCGTTCCCTTCTCCGTGCGGGCTGGTGTGGAGAGGCGGACAAAAAAAGGAGCATCCGGCGGGGATGCTCCTGTTGAAGGTGACGCACGGCGCCGGAGTTGTGCGGACGGCGCTGTGTGGACATGAAGGAAAAAAGAAGACGGCAGGCCTGAGCCTGCCGTCCTGGTATCAGTCTTCCACGGGGTTGACGGAATCCGCGAAGGGATGGGGACCGGAGAAGTCCACATCGGCGGGGATCTGGCACACGTGGCTGTTGAGGTGGCTGCCGTCCCAGTGGTGCAGCATATAGCCGGGCATCTCCATACGGAAGGTGTCGCCGCCCTCGGGGCTGAGGTCGAGGTCGATCTGCATGGAGATGGAAGGCACGGTCAGGGCCAGGCCCTGCGCCCAGGCAGTGAAGATGGGGCGGTGCATGTGGCCGCAGCACAGGCGGGCCCAGGGCGCGCGGGACAGCACGTCACGCAGCAGGTCGGCGCCTTCGAAGGGTTCGTCCATGGCTCCCATGCCCGTGATGAAGGGCGGATGATGCATGAAGACCAGGGCCGGGCGGCTGCTGTCTTCCTGCAGGCAGGCGTCCAGCCAGCGGGCCATGGCTTCGGGACAGTGGCCGCTGTGGGAACCGGGCTCCATGCTGTCCAGCATGACCAGGCGCACTTCGCCCATGTCCACGCAATGGCAGACGCGCGGCGGCACGGGGCTTTCTTCGGGTACCCAGCCCTTGAGGATGGCACGCATGCGGTCACGGCGGTCATGGTTGCCGGGCACGGCGTAGATGGGCACGGGCAGGTCGCCGAGTGCCTCGTAGAGCATGTGGTAGGCATGCTCGTCACCGCTGTCGGCCAGGTCGCCGGTGATGACGATGGCGTCGGGCATGCGGTTCAGGGCGTGCAGATAGGCCGCCGCCGTGCGCAGGCAGGCGGGCGTGTCCACCTTGCGGAAGGAGAGCTTGCCGTCGCCGCGCAGGTGCAGGTCCGATATTTGCAGGATTTCCATGATGACAACCCGTATACGCCTAGATATGCTCGGCGTCGTCACCGTGCTTGCGCTGGGCGGCGCTGCTCTTGCGCTGGATGGCAAAGGCCGAGAGGGCGCTGGTCACGGCCGCGAGCAGGGTGAAGAGGCAGACATACAGGGGATCGCCTTCGTTCCAGTTGATGAGGAAGGTGCACAGGCCGGGCACGATGCCGGCCACCAGGAAGCCGGGGAACTGGTAGACGATGGAGATGCCGGTGTAGCGCACGTCCGGCGGGAACAGGTCGGAGAACAGGGCGGCTTCGGGGCCGAAGACACCGGCGTAGAACACGCTGATGGGGATGATGATGGCCAGGGCGATGAGGAAGAGGCTGCCGCCGCTGCCTTCCATGAGCCAGAACGACGGGAAGATGGACAGACCGCAGAGCAGGCTGGACACACCGTAGACCATGCCGCGGCCGTAGCGGTCGGCCAGGCGGCCGGCGATGAGGATGAAGGGGCACATGAGCAGGGCCGCGATCATGACGATGGTCAGGGCCTGGGTACGCTCGATGCTGATGTACTGCACCAGGTAGCTGATGACGAACACGGCCAGCACGTTGAAGAACACGCCGTCGATCCAGCGGGCGCCCACGCCCAGGGCGATGTTGCCGGGATGGTTGCGGCAGACCTTGACGATGGGCAGGGTCTTGTCGGCGGTCTTGCCGGAATCCTTGGCCTTCTGGAAGTCGGGGGTCTCAAGGATGTGCAGGCGGATGTACAGGGCCACACCCACCAGCACCACGCTGATGAGGAAGGCGATGCGCCAGCCCCATTCCAGGAACTGCTGGTCGGTCAGGCTGGCGGAGAGCAGGGCCACCACGCCGGAGGACAGGCACAGGCCCGTGGCCAGGCCCATCTGGGGGATACTGGCATAGAAGGCGCGCTCACGCTTGCTGGCGTATTCGTAGGTCATGAGCACGGAGCCGCCCCATTCGCCGCCCAGGCCCAGGCCCTGCATGAGGCGGAAAGTCTGGAGGATGATGGGAGCGGCGATGCCGATCTGGGCATAGGTGGGCACCAGACCGATGCCGATGGTGGCCACGCCCATGATGAGCATGGTCAGCACCAGCATGCTCTTGCGGCCGATCTTGTCACCGAAGTGGCCGAAGACGAAAGCGCCGAACGGGCGGGCCAGGTAGCCGATGGCAAAGGTGCTGTAGGCCAGCAGGGTCCCGATGAAGGGGTCGTCGGTGGGGAAGTAGAGCTTGTTGAAAACGATGCCCGCCACGACGCCGTAAAGGAAGAAATCGTACCATTCGATGGTGGCGCCCAGCAGGCTGGCCAGGGCCACGGTACGGATCTGTTTCTGGGAGGGAGGATTCATGCCTGCTCCTGAAAATTTGGTTGAAGTTTATTTAATTTTTAATCATCGGGGCCGCTCCGGGGCCGCCCGGCAAAAGACGCTGGGAGAAGGCTGCCATAGCAGGAAAAATAAGACAAGAGGGGCAAGGCCCGGACAGAATATTTTCATGGAAATGTAACATTATTTTACATGAAAAAGACTAAAATCGGCCGTTTGGGCAGGTAGTCTTGATTAATTTTTAATTAAAAATTAAATTTAACAGCAACGTTTTTTATCTATTGCGCAGGGAGGTGCCCATGCAACGCAGCCAGCGCGTCACTCTGGCAGACATCGCCGCCCGCAGCGGCGTCTCCACAGCCACCGCGTCCATGATCCTTTCGGAGCGGCCGGACGTCTCTTTCTCGCGCGAGACGGTCCTCAAGGTGCGCGAGGCGGCCGAGGCCCTCGGCTACCGGGGCATCCGGCGGCACCGACCCTCGCACCTCATGGCCGAGAAGAGCGTGGCCATCCTCTGCCCCAATGTGGTCAACCCCTACTATGCGACCCTGGTGCAGTCCGTGCAGGATGCCGCCGCCCGGCACGACTACGACACCATGGTCTTCCCCACCTACCGTGATGCCGCTGTGGAGGCCCGCCTGCTGCGTACCCTGTCGGCCGCTTCCATCGGGGGCATCGTCTTCTGTGCCATGCCGCTGTGCCCGGCACAGGCCGAACTGGCCAACCGGGAGACGCCCGTGGTGGTCATCGGCGACAGGGACGCCAGCCTCAATCTGGATACGGTGGAACTCAACAACTATAACGCGGGCGTGCTGGTGGCCCGCTACCTCATCGGGCTGGGGCACCGTTCCGTCGCCTGCATCGCCACGCCCCTGAACAAGGACAACTCGGCACGGCTGCGGCGTCTGGAAGGCCTGCGCGACGTGTTCCGCGAGGCCTGTCCCGAAGGCCGCTTCCTTGTCCGCACCTGCACCATCACGCCCGAACAGGAGCGCGGCGACCTGAACATCGAACACCGTACCGGCTACACTCTGGCCCGGCGCTGCATGGCCGAGCGGGACATCACGGCCTTCGTGGCCGTCAACGACATGGTGGCCTACGGCGTGCTGGACGCCATCCTGGAGAGCGGCGCGCGGGTGCCGGAAGATTACAGCCTGTGCGGCTTCGACAACATCTATCCTTCGCACTTCTCGCGGGTGGGCCTGACCACGGTGGAGCACCACATCGCGGAAAAGGGCCGCAGCGCGCTGGAGATGCTCCACAACCGCATCACCAGCGGCCCCGGGTGCAGCATCACCCGCGTGGAGGTGATGCCGGAGCTGGTCGTGCGCAGCAGTACCGGGCCCGCGCCCGTACAGCGGCAGGCGGGCGGGCCGCTGGGCAGGCCGCAGGACGAAGACGAGGGGCGGTAAAAAAAATTTGACGCGCCATCTTGCCAGCCGGAACGCCGGCGGCTATGCTGCCTCCTGTCTTTCGGGACAGAAATTCGCCTCATGAAGGATACGCCATGAAAAAGATCGCAACGCTCCTCCTGGCCGCCGGCCTGCTCTTTTCCGCCGCGGGCATGGCCCAGGCCATCGACTTCAAGATCCGCGGCCAGTGGATCATGGCCTTTGATTACGGCGAGCATGGCGCCTTCACCGGCGGCAACGGCATGACCGGTTACAAGAAGGGCAACGAGGACAACTTCGAGGCCCGCCAGCGCCTGCGCCTGCAACTGGATGCCGTGGCCTCGGAAAACCTTTCCGGTTCCGTCATCTTTGAAATGGGCGACCAGATCTGGGGCCAGAGCGCCACCGGCGGTGCCCTGGGCGCCGACGGCACGGTGGTGGAAGTCAAGAACGCCTGGCTGGACTGGATGGTGCCGGATACCGACATCAAGGTCCGCATGGGCCTGCAGGGCTTTTTCCTGCCCAGCATGACCACCGGCAGCCAGGTGTGGGGCGATGACGCCGCCGGCATCACGGCCAGCTGGCAGATCAACGAGAACGTGGCCCTCACCGCTTTGTGGGCGCGCCTGTACAACGACAATTTCCAGGGCTACGGCGACGACGGCCTCCGCAAGAACTACATGGACAATGTGGATGTGGCGGCCCTGCTGCTGCCCCTGACCTTCGACGGTTTCCGCCTGACGCCCTGGGCCATGTACGCGGGCATCGGTCCCAACAGCCTTGATGCCGACCACGCCAACGACTGGAAGAGCGTGGGCGTTTCGGGCATCCAGTATCTGGCGGGCATGCTGCCTGCCGGTGGCGCGTCCCACAACAGCCGCATGGACCTGTACGGCAATGCCTTCTGGGCGGGCCTGACCGGCGAGCTGACCCTGCTGGATCCCTGGCGCATCGCCTGGGACCTGAACTACGGTTCCGTGAGCTATGACGACACTTCCGCCAACCGCGCCGGCTGGCTGGCCTCGCTGCTGGTGGAATACGATCTGGGCTGGACCAAGCCCGGCATCTACGGCTGGTACGCTTCCGGCGATGACGACGACCGCGGCAACGGTTCCGAGCGCATGCCCTATCTCAGCGTGGCCAACGTGCACAACGCCTGGTCGCACTATGCCTTCAACGGCAACGAGTACATCTCCCGCGAAGGCGCGGTGGGCAACGGCATGACGGGCACCTGGGGCGTGGGCCTGCAGCTGCGCGACGTCAACGTCATCGAAGACCTGTACCAGACCTTCCGCGTCAACCTCATCGGCGGTACTAACGACCCCGGCATGGCCAAGTGGCTGTCCTCGCAGGGGCTGGCGGCCAATTCCGGCGCCCTGTCCGGGACGGTGGGCATGGACGGCCTCTACCTGACCCGCCAGGACTATGCCCTGGAATGGGGCCTGACCAGCACCACGAAGGTGACCGAGAATTTCACCGTGGCCCTGGATGTGGCCTATGTGGCCCTGTGGCTGGATCATGACAGCAGCGTGTGGGGCAACAGCCGCATGAACGGCCGCAACGACGAAGTGCGCGACGCCTGGAACTTCAGCCTTTCCTACATGTACAGCTTCTAGCGGGCTGCCCGCAGCCTGACGGGAGTACAACGCAAAACGCAAAAGTGGCGGACGGGAAAATTCCTGTCCGCCGCTTTTATTTTTGACAACTATCGAACCCTCTGCCGGGAGACCGGCAGGCAGGGACACGCCCGCGTGAGAGGCTGCCCGTCATCCTCCATAATGAAACGCGTTGGGGGAGGGATGGGGGCGAGGGGGAAGGGGACCCCTTTGCGCGTCAGTCAAAGGGGTCCCCTTCCCCCGCATCATCCATCAGAGCTTCCTGTAGGGGGCCTGACCGGTCTCGTAATAATTGTCACCGGTGCTGTCGATGACCACGATGGCCGGGAAGTCTTCCACTTCCAGCGCGGCCACGGCTTCGGGGCCCAGGTCGGGGTAGGCCAGCACCGTGTATTTCTTGATGCGCTGCGAGATGAGCGCCCCGGCACCGCCCACGGCCGCCAGATAGGGCACGCCGTGCCGCTTCATGGCTTCCACCACTTCGGGCTTGCGGTAGCCCTTGCCGATCATGCCGCGCAGGCCCCGGGCCAGCAGGGTGGGCGTGTAGGCGTCCATGCGCCCGGCCGTGGTGGGCCCGGCCGCGCCGATGGCCCGGCCCGGTCTGGCCGGACTGGGGCCCACATAATAGATGACCGCCCCGTCCAGATCCACTGGCAGCTCTTCGCCCCGGTCAAGGGCCTCCACCAGGCGCTTGTGGGCGGCATCGCGGGCGGCGATGATGGTGCCCGTGATGAGCACCCGGTCACCGGCGCGCAGGGAACGGGCCGTGGCTTCGTCGAAGGGCGCGCGGATACGTTTTACATCGGACATGGCAGCCTCCTACAGACGCACTTCGGCGTGACGCGCCGCATGGCAGTTGATGTTGACCGCCACCGGCAGGGAGGCGATGTGGGTGGGGGCCCATTCCACATGCACCTTGAGTGCCGTGGTCTCGCCGCCCAGGCCCTGGGGGCCGATACCCGTGCGGTTGATGAGCCCCAGCAGCTCGTCCTCGAAGGCGGCGTAGCGGGGATCGGGGTTGCGGCTTTCCAGATCGCGGGCCGCGGCGCGCTTGGCGCACAGAGCGGCCACTTCCATGGTGCCGCCCAGGCCCACGCCCACCACCATGGGCGGGCAGGAGTTGGGCCCGGCCGCCAGCACGGCGTCCAGCACTACCTTGCGCACACCTTCGATGCCGTCGGCGGGCACCAGCATCTTGACCACGCTCTTGTTCTCGGAACCGGCGCCCTTGGGGGCCAGACGCAGGGTCAGTCCGTCGCCGGGCACGATGCGGGTGTGGATGACGGCCGGGGTGTTGTCGCCCGTGTTCTTGCGCTCGAACAGGGGCTCGGCCACACAGGACTTGCGCAGATAGCCGTCCACATAGCCGCGGCGCACGCCTTCGTGGATGGCGGCTTCAAAATCGCCGCCCGTGATGTGCACGTCCTGCCCCACCTCGGCAAAGACCACGGCCAGACCGGTGTCCTGGCAGATGGGGATGTCGTCCCGCGCGGCGATGTCCGCATTTTCCAGCAATTGTTCCAGGATGTTGCGCCCCACGGGCGAAGGCTCTTTGTCCAGCCGCTGCCGGAACGCGTCCCGGACATCGGCGGGCAGATGACAGCAGGCCTGCACGGCCAGCTTTGCCACGGCGGCACTGATGGTCGCGGCGTCGATCTCTCGCATGGTGTGCCTCGTCAGAATGGAATTTGCCTGACGGCCGCCCGCAGGGGCAGGCATGGTCAGGAGATGAACAGGGCCCCGGGCGCCCCCCTGTACTGGGAGAGCTCCTTCCGGAGCCGTGAGGTGGCGTTACCATCCAAGGGGATGGACTGTCACGTCTCTTGTGTCAAAAAAAACAGACCGGCACAGGGTGTGCCGGTCTGCGGGATCGCATTGGCGAAGAGGCCGTGAGGGGAGGGCGTGGCCTGCCCCCGGCCGTGACATCGTTAGTCGCCGGCAGGCACGAAGGCGCCGCTGTTCACCAGATCGGCCACCTGGGCCACGTCCTTGTCGCCGCGGCCGGACAGGTTCACCAAGATGATGGCGTCCTTGTCCATGGTGGGGGCCAGCTTCATGGCATGGGCCAGCGCGTGGGAGGATTCCAGCGCGGGCAGGATGCCCTCGTTGCGCGACAGGGCATAGAAAGCCTGCAGGGCCTCTTCATCGGTGATGTTCACGTATTCGGCACGACCGGCATCCTTGAGTTCGGCCAGTTCGGGGCCCACGGAAGGATAGTCCAGACCGGCGGAGATGGAGTAGACCTCGCCGGCCTCGCCCTTTTCGTCCTTGATCATGTAGGAATTGAAGCCGTGCAGCACGCCGGGCTCGCCGTAGCAGAGCGAGGCCGCATGCTGGCCGTAGCCGTTGCCGCGGCCGCCGGGCTCCACGCCGATGAGGCGCACGCCCTCGTCATGCACGAAGCCGGAGAACAGGCCCACGGCATTGGAGCCGCCGCCCACGCAGGCCATGGCCACATCGGGCAGGCGACCGGCAAATTCCAGCATCTGGGCGCGGGCCTCGCTGCCGATGACGGACTGGAAGTGGCGCACCATGAGCGGGTAGGGGTGCGGGCCCACGGCGGAACCCAGCACATAGAAGGTCTCGGGTTCGTTGACCCACATTTCCAGGGCCTCGTCCACGGCTTCCTTGAGGGTGCGCTGGCCGCTCATGGCCGTATGCACGCGGGCGCCCAGCATCTCCATGCGGGTCACGTTGAGGTGCTGGCGGACGACGTCCACCTCGCCCATGCAGATGACGCATTCCAGGCCCATGAGGGCGGCGCTGGCCGCGGTGCCCACGCCATGCTGGCCCGCGCCGGTCTCGGCGATGACGCGGGTCTTGCCCATGCGTTTGGCCAGCAGGCACTGGCCGATGGTATTGTTGACCTTGTGGGCGCCCAGATGGTTGAGGTCTTCGCGCTTGAGCCAGATCTGCGCGCCGCCCAGCTTCTTGCTGAGGTTGCGGCAGTGGAAGACCGGGCTGGGACGACCGGCAAAATGCAGCAGCAGGCGCTGCATCTCGCGCGTGAATTCGGGGTCGGCCAGAGCCTCCTTGAAGGCCTGGTCCAGTTCGTCCAGGCGGGCTTTGATGGCGTCAGGCACATACTGGCCGCCATACGCGCCGAAGAAGCCCTTGCTGTCAGGCTGGCAGAAGGCTTTGATATCCTTGCTCATGGTCGCTCCTTTACGCACGCAGCGGCGTGCGGATTATTCAGTATTGGAAGCTATCCACACTATGCTGTCCGCGGGCGGGCGTCAAGAAAGCACAGTATCGGGCCCGCCCCGGCCGGGCGCAGGCTCCGGCAGGGGCGCTTGAGACACGGGGCATTTTCGTGTAGGTTCAGCCTTCCATTTTACAGGAGGCGCA
>NZ_JBNPNC010000015.1:0-51963 GCF_050314315.1 Desulfovibrio sp. SGI.102
GCTTTGTTCCATCGCTGGAAGTGCTCGTGGACAGAGCTTTTTGATCCATGTGCATGGCGGCCTGTCCTGCGGGTGTGGATATTCGCGGCAACCATTATCTGATCCAGCAGGGCAACCTGGACGAAGCCGCGCGCAATTATCTGGCTGTCCAGCCGTTCCCGCCCATCACCGGCCGTGTCTGCTTCCATCCCTGTGAATCCGCATGCGCCCGTGCCCGTGTGGACAGCGCTGTCAATATCAATGCCGTGGAGCATGTGCTCGGCGACTGGGCCGCGCAGATGCCGCTGGAAAAGCCCGTGCGCCGTCACATCAGCAAGGTGGCCGTGGTGGGTTCCGGTCCGGCCGGTCTTTCCTGCGCCTGGTTCCTGGCCCTCATGGGCTATCCTGTCACGGTCTTCGAAGCCCGTCCGTTCCCCGGCGGCATGCTGCGTTACGGCATCCCCGCCTACCGTCTGCCCGATGACGTGGTGGCCACCCAGGTCCGCCGTCTTGAAGAGATCGGCGTGCGTTTCTGCTGCAATACCCGTGTGGGCAAGGGCGCGGACGTCAGCCTGGCCGAACTGAAGCGCCGCGGCTACAAGGCCATCATGCTGGCCCCCGGTACCTCCGCCAGCCGCCGTCTGGAACTGGAAGGCAGCGACCTGCCCGGCGTGCACTGGGGGCTGGATTTCCTGAGCGCCTGCCGCAGCGATGAAAAGCCTGTCATCAGCGGTGACGTGGTGGTCGTGGGCGGCGGTGACGTGGCCGTGGATGCGGCCATCACGGCCCGTCGTCTCGGTGCCGCCCGAGTCCACATGGCCTGCCTGGAAAGCCGGGAAGAGATGCCCGCCTATCCCCACAACCAGAAGGATGCCGAAGACGAAGGGATCGAGTTCCATTGCGGCTTCGGGCCGGCCCGCCTGCTGCAGGAAGATGGCCGTCTGGTGGGCCTGGAACTGCATGCCTGCACCAGCCTCAAGGGCGAGCGCGGCCGCAAGCGTCCCCAGGTTCCCGAAGACCGCCTGCCCGGCCAGGGCATCGGCCAGGAGCCCCGCCATGAGCGCGGCCGTGTGCCCGCCGATCCGCAGGATCCCATGGCGGAGAACGTGCGCCCCCTCGATATGGAAGCCTGCTTTGCCGAAGCCCTGCGCTGCATGACCTGCGGCAGCCGTTCGCGTATCGCCTACAATGACGACTGTATGACCTGTTTCACCTGTGAGCTGCGTTGTCCTTCCGGGGCCATCTTCGTGCATCCGTTCAAGGAACGGTTTGCCCGGACCCTTGATCAGGTTGACGTCGTAAAGAGCTAACTGCCGGAGGACATCATGAAAGAACCCAGAGGATACGAATACACGACGGACCTGCTCGTGGTCGGGTGTGGTTTCAGTGGCATGTGGGCGGCCATGCGCGCCAAGGATTTTCTTGACGACGTGCTGGTGGTGGACAAGGGCCCCCGTGACTGGGGCGGCCTTGGCGGCCTTTCGGGCGGCGACATGATCGTCAAGCAGCCCGACATGAACCTTGATGACCTGCTGGACGATCTGGTCTATTACTACGATGGCCTGGCCGACCAGAAGCTGCTGGGGCAGATCCTGACCCAGTCCTATGACCGCTTCATGGATTTTGAGAACTGGGGCCACAAGTTCGTCCGCAACGACAAGGGCGAGCTGTGCTTCATCCCCCAGCGTGCGCTGGATTACATGCGCTTCTATTACTACCATCCCTACGGCATGGGCGGCATCGACAAGGCCCGCCTGCTCAAGCGGGAGTGCGAAAAGCGCGGCGTGCGCCGTCTGGGCCGTGGGTCATCACCGACGTCATCACCGACGGCGAGCGCGTCACCGGTGCCGTGGGCTTCCACGCCCAGAGCGGCAAGCCCGTCTACATCCGGGCCCGTGCCGTGCTGCTGGCCACCAATACCGGCGGCTGGAAGCCTTCCTACCATCAGAACACCCCTGCCAGCGAAGGCGTGAGCATCGCCTGGAACGCCGGCTGCGCCATGCGCAACTTCGAGTTCTGGAAGGTCTGGAACGTGCCGGTGGATTTTGCCTGGGAGGGACAGACCGGTCTGCTGCCCAAGGGGGCCCGCTTCCTCAACAACAAGGGCGAAGACTTCATGCTTAAGTATTCCCCCAAGTTCGGCGCCAAGGCCGACCCGCATTACAATACGCGCGGCATGATCTGCGAAGTGCGCGCCGGTAACGGCCCCATCCTTTTCGACTGCAGCAAAATGTCGGCCGAAGACGTGGAGACCATGCGCCCGCGTGCGGGCTGGATGGGCCTTAACGACAAGAAGCTGCGGGCCATGGGCATGGACTTTTTCGCCCAGAAGCTGGAGTGGATGCCGCAGGTGCGCCATACCTACGGCGGCATCGTGGCCGATCTGGACGGCGCCACGGCCATCAAGGGCCTGTACGCCGCCGGTCTGGCCCGCAACCCCGACCCCGGTGTCTACATGGGCGGCTGGGCCACCTGCATCACGGCTACCACGGGCTATTCCGCCGGTGAGGCCGCGGCCCGTTTCGTGGAAGGCCATGACGCCGTCCCCTTCGACAAGGCCTATGCCGCTGACCGCCTGAACGGCATCCTGCGTTATCTGGGACGTGACGGCATCGCGCCCAAGGACGTCATCGCCGACATGCGCGAAGTCATGAGCGCCCCCGACGTGGCCCTGATGAAGACGGGGCGCGGCCTGAGCCGTGGCCTGGATCGCGTGGCCGAAGTGCGGGAAGAGTTCCTGCCCGAGCTGGGGGCCCGCGATGCCCACGAGCTGGCCAAGCTCTTTGAAGCGACCTCCACCGTGCTGCTGACGGATCTGTGCCTGACCGCGGCCCTGGCCCGCAAGGAATCCCGTGCCGGTCATTACCGCGAGGATTACCCCCAGCGTGGCAATGCCAACTGGCTCAAGTGGATCGAACAGCGGCAGGTGGACGGACGGCATGAGCTGCACACCGTGCCCGTGCCCCTGGATGACTATCCCGTGAAGCCGTACCGCTATTACATGGACAACTTCACCTGGCCCGAACCTCCGCGTGCGGACTAGACCGACGGCCCGGTGACTGCCGGTGCCATCCCTTGCGGCATGAGCCGTGAGCGGTTCCTTCTGTGAGCCGGGGGCGTCTTCTCCCTGCCTCCGGCTCATTCCGTCCGCAACTTCATCCCCGCGCAGGGCCCCGTGCCCGCGCGATTTACAGGAAACGATATGTCAGCAACGACCCCGGAGAAGAAAGCTCCCCTGTCTCTTGCCTATTATGTCCACAGCCTCGTCTGTCTGTGCATCATGTTCGGCTTCGGCCTGCTGGACCCTGTGGAACCCCTGACCCCGCTGGGGATGCGCCTGGTGGGCGTGTTCCTGGGGGTGCTGTACGGCTGGTTGTTCATCGAGATCGTCTGGCCCAGCCTGGCCGGCCTGCTGGCCATGATGCTGGTGGGCGGCATGAAGCCCGCGACCCTGCTGAACAACAGTTTCGGCCACCCCATCGTGCAGATGATGTTCTTCATCTTCGTCTTCTGCGCCACCATCAACCACTACGGTCTGTCGCGCTTCATCTCCCTCTGGTTCATCACCCGCAAATTCGTGGCGGGCAGGCCGTGGCTGTTCAGCTTCACCTTCCTGGCTTCCATCTTCATCCTGGGGGCGCTGACCAGTGCCTCTCCGGCGGCGCTCATCGGCTGGAGCATCCTGTACGGCGTGTGCGAGGTCTGCGGCTACAAGAAGGGCGACAGCTACCCGACCATGATGGTCTTCGGTATCGTCTTCGCCGCCCAGATCGGCCAGTCCATGATCCCCTTCAAGCAGGTGGCCCTGACCGAGTTCAGTGCTTATGAGACCATGTCCGGCATGGGCATCGACTATGCCAAGTACATGCTCATCGCCTGCCTCATCTGCCTGCTGTGCGCCCTGTTCTTCATCGTGCTCGGCAAGTACATCTTCCGTCCCGACATGAGCAAGCTGCTCAATCTGGAAGCGGACAAGCTGGATACCGACGGCAGTCTGAACCTGACCGGCGTGCAGAAGACCGTGCTCCTTTTCCTCTTCCTGCTGGTGCTGCTGCTCCTGGCCCCCAACTTCCTGCCTGCGGACTTCTTCCTGACCCGCTTTCTCAAGGCCATCGGCAATACGGGTATCGTCATCCTGCTGGTGACGGTCATGGTGGCCATCAAGGTGGAAGGCAAGCCCCTGCTGAATTTCAAGGTCATGGTGGACTCCGGCGTCACCTGGGGCATCGTGCTGCTGCTGGCCTTCGTGCAGCCCCTGACCATCGCCATGGCGGCCCCGGGCAGCGGCATCACGGACTTTCTCATGCAGCTGCTGACGCCTTTCTTCGGCGAGAGCTCTTCCATCACGTTTGCCCTGTTCATCGGCTTCGCCGCCGTGGCCCTGACCCAGGTCATGAACAACGGCGCCGTGGGCGTGGTGCTCATGCCGGTCATCCACAGCTTCTGCCAGGCCTCCGGTATGGCGCCGGAGCTGCCGCTCATCATGGTGGTCATGGGCGTCCACTTCGCTTTCCTGACGCCTGCCGCCAGTGCCAGTGCGGCCCTGCTGCACGGCAACGAATGGTGCAATACCAAGGCCATCTGGAAGTCCTCGCCCCTCGCCATCCTGGGCGCTTACGCGGCCACGGCCATCGTGACCCTGCTGCTGGGCAGCCTGCTGTATTCCTAGGCATTCCCCCAGGCGGCACGACCCGGATGCGTGCCTCCACCGGAGCGGCCCTGCTGGAGGGCCGCTCCCGCAAAGGGGACGACCGGCAGCCGGTCATCACCGTAAACCAGCCATCAAAAAAGCTCCGCCCGCGCACAAGACGCAGGCGGAGCTTTTTTGATGGAGAAAACAGGGACACAGGGCAGGAGCAAGGTCTCGTTCCAGGTCTTGAAGAAACCTGCCGCAAAGCGGGCTCAGGCCCGGCCCAGGGCGAGGATCTCGTCCCTGCTGAGGGGCAGGACCTCGGGCAGGGCGGCGATGAGGCGGCTCACAGGTGTGGACGGATCGGGCCGGCAATGGGCGGCCAGCAGGCGGGCCAGACGTGCGGCGGCCAGGGCGGCCGTGGCGGTGGGCAGACCGGCGCACAGCAGGCCGGTGACGAGGCCGGTCACGATGTCCCCGGTACCGCCGATGCACTCCATGGCCGGGACCGAGGGACTGTCCACTACGGCGTGGAGGCGGCCTTCGTGGATGATATGGTCGGCCTTGCCCTTGATGATCAGATTGGCCGGGCAGTTGCCGTGCTCCTGTGCCCGGGCCAGCAGCACGGGGATGTTCTGTTCCTCGGCCAGCAGGAAGCCGCGCGTATAGAAGGGGTGGGGCGCTTTTTCATCCGCCAGGAAGGCCAGTTCGCCCACGTCCGGAGTGAAGAGTTCGTAGGCATCGGCATAGCCGCTCATCTTGGCCACGTACATGAAGCCCGCATCGGCCACCATCAGGGGCGCGTTCTCCAGTTCCCGGACAGCCAGCAGCAGGCGGTTGTGCCAGTCCACGTCGGGGAAGAGGTAGTGGAAGGTCAGGCCGCGCGGGGCCAGGGCGGGCAGGGCTTTTTCCAGCCAGGCATAGAGCTTGCGGCTGCCGGAACCGGAGCCGGTATCCCCGGCCAGCAGCAGGGCAGGGGGCGTGCAGTCAAGGGCCGCGCAGGTCTGCAGGGCCGTGGCTGCCAGGGCCGCGGTGCCCCGTTCCACGGGCACGGTACGGCCGTCAGGCAGGTGCAGGCCCGCTTCCGAAAGGCTGGCGCTACGTGGGGCGGGGCCTTCCGGCACCAGCAGGGAAAAATCAGGGTCGGGGATGGTTCCGGCTATGATCCACATGCGAGCTGTCTCCGTATCTTCTCAAAGGCTTTTTGCAGGCTGTAGCAGCACAGGGTCTGCCCCATGCTCAGCGGTTCGGGGGCCGTATCCAGCGTTTTGCCGCACAGGCAGTGGGCCAGCCAGGGCACGTCCGGGCAGCCGCCGCCGGAGATGTTGACGATGCGCCGGTCGCGGCAGTCCACCGTGATCTTCATGTTGGCCGCGCGTACCATGAGCCAGTGTTCCAGACGGCTGGTCTGGAACAGGGATACGGGCTCCAGCAGCACGTCATGGGCGCTGACCACCTGTTCCGGCTCCAGATCGGCCGTTTTCAGGCTGGCCAGCACTGCGGCCTGGCGGATGAGCGGGAAGACCACCACCATGTCGCAGCCGGTACGCATCTGCGGGGGCGGGCCCTTGACGTCCACGTCAAAGCCCTGCTGCCGCAGCAGGCGTTCGGCCCGGATGACGTCGCCCGTATGGGAAAAAGCCAGCAGCCCCCGGTCGGAAAGGGCGCGGGGACCTGTGTCGGGAGCGGACTCTTTTTTGAACAGGCCGCCCAGACGGCGACCGAGAGAGGAAAAAAGGGAATGCTTCGAGGTCATGCGTTTCCTGAAAAGGGGCGGCCGGAGCCGCCCCTGCATGGATTTTTTTAGGCCTGACGGCTGATCTCCAGCCGCCAGATGCCGTTCTCTTCACTTTCCGTCACATCGAAGCCGCTGTTGCGGGCCGCGCGGGTCACGTTCTCGCGGCTGGCCTCATTGTCCACCAGGACGGAGAAAGGGCCTTCGGGCTGCTTCTTGGCAGCGGTCAGGAACATCAGGACAGGCTGGGGGCAGGAGAGCCCGCAAGTATCGATAAGGGTCGCCATTACGCACCTCGCTTGCAATTGAAGAAACCGATGAGCAGGCAGACGGCCAGGCCGCCCAGGGCGCCCAGCATGCCGTTGGGGCCGATGCCCGCCGTGCTGGAGGCCATGCCGAAGTTATGGGCGCAGGCCGCGCCCACGATGAGACCGACCACGAACACGGCCGCGTCGTTGTCGCCTTCACCGGCCATGAAGAGCTGGCGGCCGGGGCAGCCGCCGGCCAGGGCAAAGGCCAGACCGGCCGTCACCATGCCCAGGAAGTTCCACAGGCCGTCGGTATGGGCCACGGGCTGGCCTTCAAAACCGGGATGGAAGCCGCCGATGGCCAGATTGGCCACCAGCGCGGCGGCCAGCATGGCCAGGAAGCCCAGGGCCAGATGCCACTGGTTGAACAGCAGGACGTCACGCACGGCGCCCATGGTGCAGAAGCGGCTGCGCTGGGCCAGGAAGCCCACCAGCAGACCGGCACCGAGCGAGAGCAGGAAGGGGGCGTGCATGGAGCCGGGGCCCTTGAGGGAGTAGAAGAGGACGCCGTTCTGGGGCTGTCCTTCCATGGGCGGGTTGAACAGATAGACGGCGACCAGGGCGAGCATGATGCCGGGCAGGATCAGGCCGGACGCCTTGCTCTGGCTCTGGCTGCGGCCCAGGGAGAAGCCCATGCGGAAGAAGACCGTGCCCAGACCGATGCCGACCACCAGGCCGGCCAGGCCGAACAGGGCGTTGGCGTCGCCGCCGGCCAGACGCATGATGACGCGCCAGGGGCAGCCCAGGAAGACCAGGGCGCCGATGGCTGCGATGACGCCCAGCAGGAAGCGGACGGCCGGAGCGGAGCCGCCGCGGGCGCGGTATTCGCCAAAGCAGAGGGCAGCGGCCAGGGAGCCCAGCACCATGCCCATGATCTCGGGACGCAGGTACTGGACGATGGGCGCGCGGTGCAGGCCCACGGCCCCTGCGATGTCGCGGTTGAAGCAGACCACGCAGATGCCCATGTTGCCGGGGTTGCCGGAGAACTGCAAAAAGACGGCGATCAGGCCCAGGATAAGGCCCGTGACCACGATGCCCGTGGTGGACGAGAAGAAATTGAAGCTGTTTTTCATGCGACCCCCCAAAAGACGGGATGCGGCAAAAGTTGAAAAAATGCGCGCAGATCCGTGACGGACCTAGGGGATGGGGGACCGTGATATGGCGAAGGTCAAGGAATCAGGACATGCCGTCGGCGCGACCACCCCGCTGCGCTCCACACCGTGAAGCCGGTGGTGTTGCGTCAGGTATGGTGCATGGGCATAGACGTGCTCCTTGGATCAGACGGGTCGTGATGGATAAGGGCAGCCTAGGAAAAGAACAGGGACGGGTCAAGTTCTTTCGGGAAAAAAGGGGACAGGCGGCCGGACCGGGAGCAGGGCGGGCATGAAAAAAGGGGCATCCGGCGGATGCCCCTTCAGGTCAGTTCTTGGCGGTCAGCAGGACTTCGTCCCGTCCGTCCCGTTCTTCCAGCAGGACGTCCACCTGCTCCTGCGGGCGGGTGTCCACGCTGCGGCCGATGTAGTCGGCCTGGATGGGCAGTTCGCGGTGGCCGCGGTCCACGAGCACCAGCAGCTCCACCTTGCGGGGGCGGCCGTAATCCAGCAGGGCCTCCAGGGCGGCACGGATGGTGCGTCCGCTGAACAGCACGTCATCTATAAGGATGATCTCCGCGTTGTCCACCGGGGCGGTGATGCGCGACTGGCCGATGTGGGGCTTGCCTTCCAGGCTGGTCCAGTCGTCACGGTACAGGTTGATGTCCAGCGTGCCCAGGGGCAGGGGGCGCTGCAGCTTCTGCTGCATCAGGGCGCCCAGGCGGCGGGCCAGGTCGGCGCCGCGGCGTTCGATGCCCACCAGCATGACGCGCTCGCACTGCCCGTGCCGTTCCAGCACTTCGCAGGCAAGACGTTCCAGAATACGGGTCATTTCCTCTTTGTCCAGCAGCAATGTCGTGGGCATAATTCCTCCAGAAGTGATGTCTTTCCATACGCCTTTTTGGCAGCGGAGAAAAGCCCCGCGAGCGATTGACAATCTTTGGGGCTGACCTTACATGTTACGGGCAACACTGGAGGTAGTGCCATGCTTACGTTGACCGATGCCGCCCGGAAGGAACTGGAAGGTTTTTTTGCCGACAGGGAAAAAGCGACCGTTCGCATCTACCTTGCCCCCGGCGGCTGCTCCGGCCCGCGCCTTGCTCTGGCGCTGGACGAAGCCGGTGAGAACGATACCCGGATCGAACAGGGCGGTTTTGCCTTCTGCATCAACAATGAACTTTTGCAGCAGGTGAAAAGCGTCAGTATCGATGCCAACTACCTTGGCTTTCTGGTGACCCCCGAAGTGCCCCTGCCGTCGTCGGGCGACAGCGCCTGCGGCGGTTGCTGCGGTGCCTGCGGCAGCCACCAGTAGCCTTTGACGGGAAGGCGCAGCCTGTTCCTTCCCGCGTCATCCCTGCTCTGACGATACCTGTCACCTCCTGCGTCAACAGTTGCCGCACCGGCAACGGGCGCTGCCCTGAACGGCGCCTCTTCCCCTGCGGGATACGGGAAGTCCGGGACGCGGCATCGTCAAGGAGAAGGAATGATCACTTTGTCTGAAAATGCCCGCAAAGAGCTGGAAGCCTATTTTGCGGACAAGGAACGCCAGACCATCCGTGTGTATCTTGCTCCCGGCGGCTGCTCCGGCCCCCGGCTCGTCCTGGCTCTGGACGAACCCGGAGACGAGGACGCCAGGTTCGAACAGGACGGCTTTGCGTTCTGCATCAACAAGGAATTGCTGCAACAGGTGAAGAGCGTCAGCATAGACTTGAGCTATCTGGGCTTCACCGTGACCCCCGAAGTGCCCCTGCCTTCGTCGGGCGGCAGTTCCTGCGGCGGTTGCTGCGGCAGCTGCGGCAGTCATCAGTAGTCCCTGTCCGGTGGGGCCGGCTGTCCCGGCCCGGCCGGTTTTGTCATAACAGAAGGTCCCGTCTTCTGTTTCCATCAACTGCCGTTACCGGCGGAGAGGGCCTGTTGCCCCAGGGCATCGGTCCCGGTTCCTGACGGGCAGGACGCTCCGCAGATACGGCCCAGAGAGGAATAGGAATGATCACTCTGTCTGAAAACGCTCGTAAAGAGCTGGAAGCCTACTTCGCGGACAAGGAACGCCAGTCCATCCGCGTGTTTCTTGCCCCCGGCGGCTGAAGCGGCCCGCGTCTCGCCCTGGCTCTGGATGAGCCTAACGCACAGGACAGCACCGAGGAAGTTGACGGTTTCACCTTCTGCATGGCCACCGACCTGGTGGCGCAGATCAAGGGCGTCAAGATTGATATGACCTACATGGGATTCACCGTGGATCCCGAGGTGCCGCTGGCCTCTTCCGGCAGCAGCTGCGGCAGTTGCGGCAGCAGCTGCGGCAGTCACTAGGCGGATCGTGATCCGTCGGCTGTCCGTGCGGGGAAATGTTCCCACACCGCCCGGGATGTGCATGCACGCATCCCCCCGGGTCGCTTGAAGCATGGCCCCCGACAGCTACAGATAAGAGATCCCGCAAGGCGGCCTTCGGGCCGCCTTTTTTGAACCCTTTCCCAGGATTCGGCGTCGTTGGTGGCGTCGTTTTTGCTTTTCCGGCGGACAGTATGGCAGATATCCTTTCCCTGCTCTCAGGGCCGGCCGAGGCCCGACACTGGCAGCGCAGCGGCATGGCGTCCTGTTGCCGTCTTGCCTGCGCCGCGCTGGCCCAGGGACGCAGCAGCGTCATCCTGGTGCGCGACCGTGAGGAATACACGGCGGCGCGCGCACTGCTGACCCTTTTTTCTCCTTCGCTTTCCCTGGCTGACATGGCCCCTGATGTCCCTGCCTGGAAGCTGCCCTTTGCCGTGCTCCCTGCCGGTCTTTTACTGCGCCGTGACCGGGATTCGTGGGCAGGACGGCTGGCGGCCCTGTACGGCCTTGCCCAGGGCGGGCCCCGCTGCCTCATCCTGAGCACGGAAGCGCTGCTGCTGCGCCATGTGCCCCGCGATTTTTTTGCCGAGCATACGCTCGACCTGACGCGGGGCAGCGACTATCCGCCGGAGCTGATCCTCGATCAGGCCGTGGAGTGGGGGTACGAACGTGTCCCCCTGGTGACCCGGCCGGGGCAGATGGCCCGGCGCGGCGACATCTTCGACATCTTCCCGTCCGGCTATCCGCGTCCTGTGCGCATGGAGTTTTTTGGCGATACGCTGGAAGAACTGCGCCTGTTCGATGCCGAGAGCCAGCGCTCCCTGCAGGGGCTGGACGAGCTGACCCTGCTGCCGGCCCTGCCTTTCGTGCTGGACGCGCAGGGCCTGGCCGCGGCCCGCAAGCGCATGGATGCCCTGTTCGCCGGGGCGCGCATCAGCGAGAACGACTGCTACACCTTCAAGAAGACCCTGGATGCCGGCGGTCTGGGCCTGCTGCCGGGCGTGGTGCACGAAAAGGCCAGCACCATCGCGGACTGGCTGCCCGAGGAGCCGCTCTGGTTCCTGCCCGGACAGGCGGACTGCGATGCGGCCCTGCACGGGACGGCCATGCAGTTGCGCGACCAGCTGGAAGAAGATGATGCGCCCCTGCCGCAGCCGTCCGCCCTGTGCCTGTGCGGCAGCCTGCAGGATCTGCCCTGGGAAAAGGCCCGCCGTTTTTATCTGGAGCCCCTGGTCATGGGCGTGGACACCGTGGGGGACGACGTACAGGAACGTCCGCTCCATGCCTTTACGGATCTTTTCCCCGTCCCCGGCGCGGCCGACCGTCCGTGGCAGCATCTGTCTGCCGGTCTGAAGGAATGGCAGAACCGGCGCCGTCAGGTGGTGCTGAGCTTTTCCTCGCAGCGCAGCCGGGCCAAGTTCCTCAAACTGGCCGAGCAGGAAGGCATCACGCCTGCCTTGCGTTATGCGCCGGAACAGCGCGGACTGTTCGCCCTGGTCTCCCCCTGGCGTTCGGGTGCGGAGCTGGTCTGGGACGATGTGCTCGTGCTGGGCGAGGACATCCTCTATCCGCGTGCGGAAAAGAAGGCCCGTGCCTCCTCGCGTGCGTTCAAGGGACTGGACAGCTTCGATGACCTCAAGGCCGGGGACCTGCTCGTCCACCGGGATTACGGCATCGGCCGTTTTGCCGGTCTGCACCATCTGGTGCAGGGAGGGCAGGGCAATGACTTCCTTCTGGTGGAATACTCCGGGCAGGACAGGCTCTATGTGCCGGTGGACCGCCTGGGGCTCATCCAGCGCTTCAAAGGTGGCGAGGGTGCGGAACCGGCCCTTGACCGTCTGGGCGGCGCCAGCTGGAGTTCCGGCAAGGAGAAGGTCCGCAAGGCCATCGAAAAGATCGCGGCCGACCTGGTGGAGATGTACGCCTACCGCAAGGTGGCCAAGGGCTTCCGCTACGACCCGCCGGGCGAGCTGTACCACGAGTTCGAGGCGACCTTCGGCTTTGAGGAGACCCCGGACCAGGCCCGGGCCATCGAGGACGTTTTGGCCGATATGGACAAGTCCGAGCCCATGGACCGTCTGGTCTGTGGTGACGTGGGTTTCGGCAAGACCGAAGTGGCCCTGCGCGCCGCCTTCCGCGCGGCCAGCGAGGGGCGTCAGGTAGCCCTGCTGTGTCCCACCACGGTGCTGGCCGAGCAGCATTACCAGACCTTCCGGGCCCGTCTGGCCGGTTTCCCGGTCACAGTGGGCCTGCTGAGCCGTTTCGTGCCCCGTGCCCGGCAAAAGGAAGTCCTCAAGGCCGCGGCCGAGGGGCAGATTGACATCCTGCTGGGCACGCACCGCCTGCTGTCGTCGGACGTGTCCCTGCCCAACCTCTCCTTGCTCATCCTGGACGAGGAACAGCGCTTCGGCGTGCGGCACAAGGAAAAGCTCAAGGCCCTGAAAAAGAACGTGGACGTGCTGACCCTGACGGCCACGCCCATCCCGCGCACCCTGCAACTTTCCATGTCCGGCATCCGCGACCTTTCGGTCATCGAGACCGCGCCGCAGGACCGCAAGCCTGTGGCCACGGCCGTGCTGCGGCGTGACGATGCCACCCTGCGCACGGTGCTGGAACGCGAGCTGGCGCGGGAAGGTCAGGCCTTCTGGGTATACAACCGTGTCCAGGGGCTGGAGCGCGTGGCCGAATATGTGCGCAAGCTGGTACCCACCGCCCGGGTGGGCATGGCGCACGGCCAGATGTCGGAAAGCGAGCTGGAAAGCAACATGCACAAGTTCTGGCACGGCGAGCTGGATGTGCTGGTCTGTACGGCTATCGTCGAGTCGGGCCTGGACTTCCCCCGCGCCAACACCCTGGTGGTGGACCAGGCGCAGCTCTTCGGCCTTGGCCAGCTCTATCAGCTGCGGGGCCGGGTGGGCCGCAGTGACCGTCAGGCCTACGCCTTCTTCGTGGTGCCCGATACGGAGCATCTGAGCGAAGTGGCCGAGGAGCGGTTGCGCATCATCATGGACATGGACTATCTGGGGGCCGGTTTCCAGGTGGCCATGGAAGACCTGCGCCTGCGCGGTGCGGGCAACATCCTGGGCGAGGTGCAGTCCGGCCATATGGGCCGGGTGGGGCTCGACCTGTATCTGGAGATGCTGGAAGAGGCCGTGGCCCGTCTCAAGGGCACGCCCGTCACCCAGGACGTGGAAACGGAACTCAACCTCGGTCTGCCTGCCCATATCCCCCAGTCCTACATCGAGGATGGCCGGGAACGCCTGCGCTGCTATAAGGCGCTCACGTCGGCCACCAGCGGCGCGGCCCGCGAGGAAGTGGCCCTTTCCATGCGCGACCGTTTCGGCAGCTTCCCGCAGGAACTGGTCAACTTCATCGCCGTGCTCGATTTCAAGCAGTTCCTGAGCCATTTGCAGGTCCAGCGTGCAGACATCTATCTGGATCATGTCCGTCTGGTGTGGGGCGACGGCCAGACCGCCGTGCAGCCGGAGCGCATCCTGCAACTGGTGGCTTCCATGAAGGGCGCCCGGATGCTGCCGCCGGCGTCGCTCATGCTGCCCCTGCCTGCGGACAAGGATTTTGCCCAGGGACTGCAGGGGCTGCGGCAGGCCCTGGAAAACATCCGCACACCGGAAGCTCCGGGCGACACGGCCTAGGCCGCGGCGATTGCCAAAGAGGGAAATATTGGCTATTTTCGGCTGCTACTACAGCCTATGCGCATAACGGGAGAATTTGCCTTGAAAAAATATGTCCTTCTGATCCTGATGGCATGGCTCTGCCTAGCCTGCACGGCCCAGGCTGCCCAGCTCAACAAAATTGCCGCGGTGGTCAACGGCCAGGTCATCACCATGTTCGACCTGCAAAAGGCCGCGCTGCCTGAACTGGGGCGTGCCCGTCTCAATCCCAATGACCCCAAGCAGGCCGACAAGGTCAATGTGGTCTTCCGCAAGGTGCTGGATTCCATGATTATGGACATCCTGCTGGAACAGGAGGCCAAGCGCCTGAGCATCACGGTCTCCGACAGCGAGATCGATCAGGAACTGACCAAGATGATGAAGATGCGTCGCCTGAACCGCGCCCAGTTCGAAGCCGAGCTGAAGAAGCAGGGCATGAGCGTGGATGAGCTGCGCAAGAGCATGAAGACCAACATGCTGCGTCAGCGCGTCATGGGGGCCGAAGTGGGCCGCCGCGTTGTGGTGACCGATGACGAGATCCGCGCCTACTACGAAAAGCACAAGGACACCATGTATGACCGCAACGGTCTGCATATGGGCCTGATCGTCTACAATCCCAACGTCAATGCCAGGAGCATCGCGGCGCAGATCGCTTCCGGAGCCCTTTCGTTCGAAGAGGCCGCCCGCAAGTATTCCATCGCCCCCAATCGCGAAAAGGGCGGCGACATGGGCCCGGTGGAGTGGGGACGCCTCAATCCTGAGTGGGAGACCCGCCTGAACAAGATGAAGCCCGGCGATGTGACCGACATCTTCACCGTGCAGGGCCACAAGGCCCAGGTGCATCTGTTCCGTCCCGGACAGAGCGGTTCCGGCCGTCCCATGACCTTTGAGGAAGCCCGGCCCGTCATCGATAACATCCTGCGCCAGCCCAAGGCCATGGAGCGTTTTGACGAATACTCCCAGCAGCTGCGCAGCAAGGCCGTCATCGATATCCGTCTGTAAGATACTGCCTTCCGGCCGGAACCAGACGGGGAGACCCGGCCGGCAGATACCCGCTTTCCCCGTATCGAGGTTTGCATGACTTTTGAAGAACTGGGTGCGGCGCTGTGCGCGGAGCGCGAACGCCGTGGCCTGAGCCTTGATGATGTGGCCGCCCACCTGAAGATCAGCACGCGGCTCATCCAGGCCCTGGAGAGCGGGGATCTTTCCGCCTTGCCCCATCCTGCCTATACCAAGGGCTTTTTGCGGGCCTACGCCTCGTACATGGCCCTGGATCCCGAAGCCGTGGCGGAAGTGGCGCACGCCCTGCAGCCCGCGGCGGCCACGGAATGCACCGTCATGGGGGGCGACGAGGACCTGCGCAGCAATCCCGCCATCTTGCGTCACGGCGCCCGTCAGGGCATCGCGGGCTGGCTGCGTGTCTTCATCCTGCTCATCCTGGTGGTGGCGCTGGCCGGAGGCGGCTGGATGCTGTGGCAGCGGGGCGTATTCAAGGACCTGACCGGCAGCAAGGAGCAGAGCCTGCCGACTGCGGAGCCTGCAGCCGTGGCTCCGGCCCCTGAGCCGGTGGCTCCGGCTCCGTCTGCCACGACGCCTGCGGCACCTGCTCCGGCCGGTGCCCAGACTGCCCCGGCTCCCCAGGGCAATGGCGGTGCGGCCGCTCCTGCCGGTGGTGTGGCGCCTGTGCCCGGTACCGCACAGCCTGAACGCAGTGCCGCGCCCGCGTACACGGGCATGATGGATACCCGGCCTGCGGAGCTGACCTGGGGCCAGACGGCCAATGCCGCCACGGTCCAGGATACGGCCGCCCAGGATCCGTCCCTGCCTGCTGGCATGCACCGTGTGGTGGTGACCGGTATCGGCGAATGCTGGATGCGGGCCACCGTGGACGGGGAAGTGCGCCAGTTCTCGGTGCGCAAGGGTGACATCATCACTCTGGAATTTGCCAAGGCCCTGGAGGTAAAGCTGGGCAACGCCGGTGGGGTCCAGGTCTTGTATGACGGGACGGAACTGCCGGCTCCCGGTCAGGCCGGTCAGGTGAAGACCCTGGTCTTCCCGCCTGCCGCCAACTGATGGAATGGACCGACCAGGCCCTCGTGCTGCGCATGGGGGCCTTTCGTGAGTCGGATCTCTGGCTCAAGCTGTTGTGCCGTGAACATGGCCTGCTGACGCTGTTCGCCTTTGGCGGCAGCCGCAGCAGGCGACGCTTTTGCGGCTGTCTGGATGTGCTGAACAGCCTGCAGTGCCGTGTCCGTTCCTCAAAGGACGGGCGTTTCCTCAATCTTGAGGAGGCGGCCTTGCTGCAGGGGCCGCGCCTGCTGCGGCGCAACTGGCAGCGCATGGGACTGGCGGCCAACTGCCTGCGCTTTGTGGAAGCCATGGGCGTAGGGGAGGACGCCGCGACGGAAGCCTTCCTGCTGGTGGAGGATCTGCGCGCGGTACTGGAGGCGGAAAAGGCCCCGCCTGTGCTCCTGCCCCTGCATTTCCGCCTGCGTCTGGCCGGGGCCCTGGGCTTTGCCCCCAACCTGGGGCAGTGCGGCCGGTGCGGCCGGACCATCAGCGAGGACGCGCTCTTCGTGGTCGATGAAGGCCAGCTGCGCTGTTCCTCCTGTCGCAGCAGCCGCTTCGAACTGGAGCGTTACGGCGTGGAGATCCCCGCACAGGGGCTTGACCTTCTGCGCCATGTACAGCAAAGTTTCCCGTCCGGGTGGCCGGACGGCGAGCTGCCGCCCCCGGTGCGGCGGGCCTGTGCCCGGGCCATCGATGGTTTTGTCCAGTACCATCTGGGGCTGGCCTGGGAAGGGAACTATTTTCGTCGGGTTTGAGTCTGCCCGTCCCGTCTGCGGGACAAAAGACGAACGAAGGGGACGCGTCGGACTGGCGGCGCCGTAGCTGACGCGAGCGTCGCGTCGTGCCGAAATGTGTTAAAAAAGGACTGCACATGTATTTTCAGGATGTCATCCTTACCCTGCAACGCTACTGGGCGGAGCAGGGCTGTGTCGTGGAACAGCCTTCAGGCGTGGAATGCGGGGCGGGGACGTTCAACCCCAACACCTTCCTGCGCGTGCTGGGCCCCGAACCCTGGAGCGTGGCCTATGTGGAACCCAGCCGTCGTCCCACTGACGGCCGCTACGGGGAAAACCCCAACCGCCTGCAGCGCTACTTCCAGTTCCAGGTCATCATGAAGCCTTCTCCTGCCAATGTGCAGGAACTGTATCTGGAAAGCCTGAACGCCCTGGGCATCAATCCTGCCCAGCACGATATCCGCTTTGTGGAAGACGACTGGGAATCGCCTACCCTGGGTGCCTGGGGCCTGGGCTGGGAAGTGTGGCTCAACGGCATGGAAGTGAGCCAGTTCACCTACTTCCAGCAGGTGGGCGGCATCGACCTGCATCCCATCAGCGTGGAGCTGACCTATGGTCTGGAACGTCTGACCATGTATCTGCAGGGCGTGGAATCCGTCTACGACCTGAAGTGGAACAAGAACGTGACCTACGGCCACATCTACCACCAGAACGAAGTGGAGCAGTCCAAGCACAATTTCGAGGCCAGCAACCCCGAGATGCTGCTGCGTCATTTCAATGATTTTGAAGGCCAGTGCAAGGCCATGCTGGAGCAGAACCTGCCCTGGCCCGCCTATGACTACTGCCTCAAATGTTCCCACACCTTCAACCTGCTGGATGCGCGCGGCGCCATCTCCATCACGGAACGCGCCGGCTATATCGGCCGTGTGCGCGCTCTGGCTGCAGGCGTGGCCAAACTGTATGTGGCCCAGCGTGAAGAGCTGGGGTATCCGATGCTCAACACCGAGGCGAGGTAAGGCATGGCGACCTTTGTGCTTGAAATTGGCAGCGAAGAACTGCCTGCCCGTTTTTTGGCCGGCGAAGAAGCCGAACTGGCCGCCCGTTTTACGGCGGCCCTGCAGGAAGCCAGTGTGGAACACGGCGCCCTGCGTACCATGAGCACGCCGCGTCGTGCCATCGTCATCATCAAGGACGTGAACCCCGTGCAGCAGGAGCGCGAGGAAGAAGTGGCCGGCCCGCCGGTGCGTGTGGCCTTTGCCGCTGACGGCAAGCCCACCAAGGCCCTGGAAGGCTTTGCCCGCACCAACGGCGTGAGCGTGGACGATGTGTACCGCATCACCACCGAAAAGGGCGAATACGTGGCCGTGCGCAAACGCATCGGCGGCGCTGCCGTTGCTGACCTGCTGGCCGAGATCTGCCCCGCCGTCATCACCTCCCTGCCGTTCGGCAAGCGCATGCGCTGGGGCAGCAACACCCTGGCCTATGCCCGCCCGCTGCGCTGGATTGTGGCCCTGCTGGATGACGCCGTGGTGCCCTTTACCGTGGGCCCTGTGGCTTCCGGTCGCGAGACCATGGGGCACCGCATCCACGGTCATGGCCCCTTCAGCGTGGCCCATGCCAATGAACTTCTGGCCGTGCTGGCGGACAAGGGCGGCCTGACGCCCGACGCCGCCGACCGCCGCAAGGTCATCGTGGAAGGCGGTGACGCCCAGGCTGCCGCCATCGGCGGCAAGGTGCTGTGGCGTGACGGCCTGCTGGACGAAGTGCAGGGCCTGACCGAACATCCCGTGCCCCTACTGGCCGACTTCGATCCTTCCTATCTGGAAGTGCCCCGCGAAGTGCTGCTCACCAGCATGGAAAGCCATCAGAAGAGCTTTGGTATCGAGGCTGCCGACGGTACCCTGATGCCGCACTTCCTGACCGTGCTCAACATCTCCCCCGAGGACATGAGCCTGGTCAAGCACGGCTGGGAACGCGTGCTGCGTGCCCGCCTGGAGGATGCCCGTTTCTTCTGGCATGCCGACCTGCGCGATAATTTCGACTATTGGCTGGAAAAGCTGGATCACGTCATCTTCATCGGCCGTCTGGGCACCATGGGCGAAAAGACCCGTCGTCTGGAAGCCCTGTGCCGCTGGCTGGCCGAGAACGTGGCCCAGGGCAAGGTCAGCGCCGAGGACGCCGCCCGTGCCGGCCGCCTGTCCAAGGCCGACCTGGTGACCGGCATGGTGGGCGAGTTCGATACCCTGCAGGGCATCATGGGCGGCATCTACGCCGAGCGCAAGGGCGAGACCCCGGTGGTGGCCCAGGCCCTGCGCGAACAGTATCTGCCCGCCGGCCCCGACAGCCCCGTGCCTGCCAGCCTGTGCGGCGCGCTGCTGTCCATGGCCGACAAGGCCGATACCCTGGTGGGCTGCTTCGGCCTGGGCATGATCCCCACCGGTGCCGCCGACCCCAATGCCCTGCGCCGTTGCGCTCTGGGCATCATCCGTATCGCTCTGGAGTTCGACCTGCACTTCGACATCCGTCAGCTGTTCGCCCGTGCTCACGAACTCTATGGTGACCGCCAGTGGAAGCTGGCTCCGCAGGAAGCCCTGGACAAGCTGCTGGACTTCTTTGCGGGCCGTGTGCGCAATTACTGGCAGAACCGTGGCGAAGACAGCCTGCTGGTGGATGCCGCTCTGGGCGCCGGTGTGGCTGATGTCTGCCAGTGCGGGGCCCGCCTGGCCGCCCTTGCCCAGTTCAGCAAGGAAGCCGGTTATGCCGAGGCCGTGCAGACCTTCAAGCGTGTGGCCAACATCGTCCGCAAGCAGGGCGCGGCTGAACAGCTTGCCGCTGCCTGGCAGGCTAACCTGCTGCAGGAAGATGCCGAAAAGGCCCTGGCCGCCACGCTGGACGATCTGCTGCCGCGTCTGGACAGCCTGTGGGAGGCCGGTGACCATACCGCCGCCCTCAAAACGCTGCTGGAAGTCCGTCCTGTGGTGGATGCCTTCTTCGACGGCGTCATGGTCATGTGCGATGATGCGGCGCTGCGCGCCAACCGCCTGGCCATGCTCAATGCCCTGGGCACCCGGTTTGCTCGGCTGGCGGATTTTGCCGCCCTGCAGATCTAAAATGTGGCAAGGGGCGCTGCCCCTTGCATGAAAATGCGCCAATATGGCCGCAGAGCTTGACAGATATGCCATGCTCTGCTAAAAATCCGTCTTCACACGAAGGCACTATACCTGCATTGCAGGCCAAAATATCGGAGGAATACCGTGGCTAACCATAAGTCTGCCATCAAGCGTCATAAGCAGAGCCTGAAACACGCCGCCCGCAACCGCGCTGCCCGTACCCGCGTGAAGAACGCCGTCAAGGCTGTGCGCGCCGCCATCACCGGCAACGATAAGGAACAGGCCAGCAGCGCTCTGACTGTTGCCGCTTCCGTGCTGGCCAAGGCCGCCGGCAAGGGCGCCATGCACTGGAAGAAGGCTGCCCGCAAGCTGTCCCGCCTGTCTCGCGCCGTCAACGCTATCGACGCTCAGTAGTGCGGCTGCACCGGTCACCGTCATTTTTGCTTGACGGACACGGCCGGGTAACGTAATATTTCAAACATGCGCTCGTAGCTCAGCTGGATAGAGCAACAGGCTACGAACCTGTAGGCCAGGAGTTCGAATCTCTTCGGGCGCACCATCACAAAAATAAGCGGTTGGCTGTTATGGCCGGCCGCTTTTTTTGTATTTTCAATGCCTTGTTTCAGGGCCCCGGGATGCCACGGGCCGGTATCTTTCGGGGTTCTGCCCGTACTGCCGCATCATTCCCGGTACGGACATCTTTCCCGCATGGCTCCGGTGTGTCCTCTTCCATGACATGGAGCGCAGGCCCCTTGGGTATCCTGTTTTGCGTGCCGCTTCCGGTGCCGGATGCCGGGAAAGGAGAGATGGCCGATCTCCAAAAGCTGGAGGCGTGCCGGGATGTCCGCAGGCAGCCGGAAAGGGGAGCCCTGCGCATGAAACGACACCAAGAGACGCCATCGACGGATCCTTCCGCCCCTGATCAGAAAGGGGCGGCTCCCTCCACATCTCCTGTGCTGCCGTCGCATCGGCAGCGCGTACGTGAAACGGGCAGCGAGCTGCGGCTGCTGTTCGACCTTTCCCAGGTCATCGACCATTCCCGCGACATCAGCCACAGCCTGGAGGCGACGCTCTCTCTGATGGCGCAGCACCTGCACATGATGCGGGGCATGATCACCCTCGTGTCTCCCCATACCGGCGAGATCCGCATCGAGGTGGCCCACGGTCTGAATCCCGCCGAGCAGCGGCGGGGCCATTATGCGCTGGGTGAGGGCGTCACGGGGCGCGTCATCCAGAGCGGCCAGCCCATGGTCGTTTCCAATGTTTCGGCCAGCCCCATCTTTTTGAACCGTACCCGTTCCCGTGACCTGCAAAAGGATACCATCGCCTTCATCTGTGTGCCCATCAAATTCGAGGACGAGGTTCTGGGCGCCCTTTCCGTGGACCGTATCTTTGCGGATGCCGTGACGCTGGAAGAAGACGAGCGCATCCTGACCATCATCGCGTCCATGATCGCCCATGCGGCCAGGGCGCGTCAGAACGTTATGGACGAGCGCGTCGCGGCCATTGAAGAGAACATGCGCCTGCGCAACGCTCTGTCCGCGCCGCTGCGCCCGCACGGTTTTGTCGGCAATTCCGATGCCATGCGCCTTGTCTATGAGCAGATCTCGCAGGTGGCGCCTTCCACGACGACGGTGCTGCTGTACGGCGAGAGCGGCACAGGCAAGGAGCTGGCCGCCCATGCCATCCATTCCGCCGGCAAGCGGAGCAAGGGGCCGTTCATCTCGCTGAACTGTGCGGCCTTGCCGGAAAACCTCATCGAAAGCGAACTGTTCGGCCATGAGAAGGGAGCTTTTACCGGTGCTTCGGGCATACGCAAGGGACGCTTCGAGCTGGCGGATGGCGGGACGCTCTTTCTTGATGAAGTGGGGGAACTTTCCCTGCTGACGCAGGCCAAGCTGCTGCGTGTCCTGCAGGAGCGTTGTTTCGAGCGTCTGGGCGGTACGGAGAGCCTGTCCGTGGACGTGCGCATCATCACGGCCACCAACAGGGACCTGGCCCGCATGGTGGAGGAGGGCACGTTCCGCCGCGACCTCTATTACCGTCTGAATGTGTTCCCCATCCACATGCCGCCCCTGCGCGAACGGCAGAACGACATCCAGCCGCTGGCGGCCTATTTTGTAGACAAGTACGCTGCGGCCAACGGACGTTCAGGCATCCGCATCTCGCTGGCCGTCATGGACATGCTGCAACGTTATTCCTGGCCCGGCAATATCCGTGAGCTGGAGAACGTCATGGAGCGGGCCGTGCTCCTGGTCGGTCAGGATGGTCTGATCCTGCCCCAGCATCTGCCGCGTGAACTGCACAGTACGCATTGCCCGTTCGGCCCGGAGGCGCACAAGGGATCTGTGGAGCCGTATACGGCTTCCGGCACCTTGCAGGATCGTCTCGACGAGCTGGAGCGCGCCTGCATCACCGATGCCCTTGCCCGGCACAAGGGGCACATGGGGCATGCGGCCCAGGCCCTGGGGCTCACGGAACGCGTCATGGCCCTGCGTATGAAGAAACATGGCATCAGCTACAAGGATTTCCGCCAGCACTGATGCAAGTATTTGCTTGGGAAGGGCGGAAGCTGTCCCCATCCGTGATGGCCGCAGCGTCCGCTCTTTGCCTGTTACAGCACGAAAAAGGCCCGCCGGAGTCATGCTCTGGCGGGCCTTTGCATAAGGGAGCGCTTCGTGCCTTCCCCGCGCTCCGGTATGCCCTTGGGGAAAAGAGTGTCTGTCCTTCCAAAAGAAGACAAAAGTGTGGCGGAGGGGCCCTGCCGCTTTGTTGGCAAGGGCCCCTCCCCCGAATGAGATTTACAAGCTCAGTCCCTGCAAACGTTCCAGGGCCTCGGTGGTATCCTCCTCACTGCCGAAAGCGGTGAAGCGTACATAGCCTTCGCCGCTGGGCCCAAAGCCCGCACCGGGGGTGCAGACCAGGGAAGTGCGGGAGAGCAGAAGGTCGAAGAACTCCCAGGAACCCATGCCGTCAGGCGTCTTCACCCAGATATAGGGGGCATGGATGCCGCCGTAGCAGGAAAGGCCCATGCCCTCGATGCCGGAACGGATACGGGCCGCATTGGCCATGTAGGCCGCGATGGTGGCGCGTACCTGTTCCTGCCCCTCTGGGCTGTAGACGGCCTCGGCGGCACGCTGCACGATGTAGGGACAGCCGTTGTACTTGGTGCTCTGGCGGCGCTTCCACATGTCCTGCAGGCGGACGCGGGAACCGTCCGGGCCGGGGATGGTCACCGCGGCCGGGATGGTGGTGAAGGCGCAGCGCAGGCCCGTGAATCCCGCCGTCTTGGAGAAGGAGCGGCACTCCACGGCCACTTCTTCGGCGCCGGGGATCTCGAAGATGCTGTGCGGCACCTCGCTGTCCGTATCCTTGATGAAGGCTTCGTAGGCCGCATCATAGATGATGAGGGCCCCATGGCGGCGGGCATAGTCCACCCAGGCAGCCAGAGCATCCCTGTGCAGCACCGTGCCCGTGGGATTGTTGGGATAGCAAAGATAGATGATGTCGGGCACCGCGTCGGGAAAGTCCGGCACGAAGTCGTTGGCTTCCGTGCAGGGCAGGTAGATGAGGTCGCTCCAGCGCTCGCCCGTCCACCGGCCCGCGCGGCCTGCCATGGCATTGGAATCCACATAGACGGGATAGACGGGGTCGGTGACCGCTACGCGGCAGGACAGGGAGAACAGTTCCTGGATGTTGGCCACGTCGCACTTGGAACCGTCGCTGATGAAGATGTCCGCGGCGTCCATCTGTACACCGTGGGCCCGGTAGTCATGCGCGGCGATGGCCTCGCGCAGAAAATCATAGCCCTGTTCCGGGCCGTACCCCTTGAAGGAGGCGGACGAGGCCATCTCGTCCACTGCCGAATGCAGGGCCGTGATGACGGCGGGCGGCAGGGGGCGGGTCACGTCGCCGATACCCAGGCTGATGACGGGCAGGGCGGGATGCTGTTCCCGGTGCGCGCGGACCTTGGCGGCCACCGTGGCGAAAAGATAGGCGCCGGGCAGTCCGGCGTAATGTTCGTTGCTGCGGATCATGGCTAGTCCTCCTGTCCCTGGGCAGGGCTGTATTCTCCAGAAAAAACGGTGCGGGCCGGGCCGGTCATCAGGACGTGCCCCGTCCGTTCATCCCAGCGGATGTCCAGCGTGCCGCCGCGCAACTGCACCGCCACTTCCCTTCCCGTACTTCCGGTCAGATGGCAGGCCACGGCCACGGCACAGGCGCCGGTACCGCAGGCTAGGGTCTCTCCGGCACCCCGTTCCCAGACGCGCATGCGTACATGTCCCGCGTCCATAAGCTGCACGAATTCGGTATTGGTGCGGCTGGGGAACCAGGGGTGGTGTTCGAAGGCCGGGCCCACCACAGGCAGATCCAGACTGTCCACATCGTCCACGAAGACCACGGCATGAGGATTGCCCATGGACACGCAGGTCACGGCCCATTCTCGATCCAGCACCCGGATGGGCTGGCCGATGCACGGGCTTTCGGGATCCGATGTCGTGTCGGGGCGGACGGGGATGCGCTGCCGGGCCAGTTCCGGCGTGCCCATGTCCACACAGACACGGGAGGGGCAGCCCCCGGCATCGTCCACCCGCTGCAGGAGCTTGACCCCGGCCAGGGTCTCCAGGCGGATGACGGGCCTGTCGGTCAGGGCATGCTCCCAGGCAAAGCGTCCCACGCAGCGGGAAGCGTTGCCGCACATCTCGGCTTCACTGCCGTCGGCATTGAACATGCGCATGCGCAGGTCGGCACTGTCCGGTGAGGTGGGCGGCAGGATGAGCACCAGCCCGTCGGAGCCCACACCGTAATGCCTGTCGCTGACGGCACGGGCCAGCGAGGGGATGTCCCCTTCCGCGAGCCGCAGATCTTCCGAAAATCCGTCAAGATAGACGTAATCGTTGCCGCAGCCTTCCATCTTGGTGAAGGCGATCTTACGCATGGTCGTTCTCTCCTCGTGCATGGAACACTTCTTCGGTGGCGGAGGCGGTCTCCGCGTCGTGGGCGGCTTCCGCCTGACGGCGGAGCACGTTCTTGTAATCCAGCGGCATGACCTTGACGAAGAGCGGCAGGGCGGCATCCCAGTTGGCCAGCAGGGACGCTGCCTTGGCGCTGCTGGTGCAGGCCACGTGCCGTTCCACCAGGCGGCGCAGCAGGGCCTGATCCTCTTCCTGCCAGACGGATTCCAGATCCACGCTTTCGATGTTGCAGCGGTTCTGGAAATGCTCGTCCAGATCGTAGACGAAGGCCGTGCCGCCGCTCATGCCTGCGGCGAAGTTGTAGCCGGTGCGTCCCAGGACGACGACGGTACCGCCGGTCATGTATTCGCAGCCGTGGTCGCCCACACCTTCCACCACGGCGCAGGCACCGGAGTTGCGCACGGCAAAACGTTCCCCGGCCTGGCCGCAGAAGTAGGCCTCCCCGGCGGTGGCGCCGTACAGGGCCACGTTACCGGCCACGGCCTGTTCCGCCGCCACGAAGCGGGCCCCGGTATCGGGGTGGACCACGATGGTGCCGCCGGCAAGGCCCTTGCCCGCGTAGTCATTGACGCTGCCTTCCACCTCAAGGGTCACGCCGGGGGCCAGGAAGGCCCCGAGGCTTTGCCCGGCCTGACCGTGGAAGTGGAGGTGCAGGCTGTCCTGGGGCAGACCGGCGGCCCCGTGACGCAGGACGATGCTGCCGGAAAGGCGCGCGCCCACGGCACGGTCCACATTGCGGATGGTCCGCTCGATGCGCAGATGGTCGCACTGGCCCGCCAGTACGGGTTCGGCGGCCTGATCGAGGTCCTGTTCCAGGGCCGTGGGTTCACAGACACGGGGGAAGCCCCCGGCATGGTGTTCGCAGGCCGCGTCAGGCGTCCAGAGCAGGCGCGAGAGGTCGAGGGAGGCCGCCCGGCCCGTGATGTCCGTACGCTGTGCCAGCAGATCGGCATGGCCGACGGCTTCGTTCAGGGAGCGGAAGCCCAGGGCGGCCAGTTCACGGCGCACGTCCCCGGCCAGCAGGCGCAGGAAACGTTCCACATGTTCGGGGCGGCCCTTGAAGCGGGCACGCAGCTTTTCGTCCTGGGTGGCGATGCCCGCCGGGCAGCGGCCCTTCATGCAGTTGCGGCACATGACGCAGCCCATGCTGACCATCAGCGCCGTCCCGAAGGCGAATTCCTCGGCGCCCAGCAGGGCAGCCACGAGCACGTCGCGCCCGGTGCGCAGCAGACCGTCGGTCTGGAGGGACACCCGCCGGCGCATGCCGCAGGTCACCAGCGCCTGATGCGCCTCGGCCAGACCGGATTCCCACGGCAGGCCCACATAGTGGATGGCGGAATGGGGGCTGGCACCGGTGCCGCCGTCATGGCCGGAGATGACCACGCAGTCCGCACCGGCCTTGGCCACACCCACCGCGATGGTCCCGACACCGCTTTCGGCCACCAGCTTGACGGAGATGCGGGCCGAAGGATTGAGGTGACGGAGGTCGTAGATGAGCTGCGCCAGATCCTCGATGGAGTAGATGTCGTGATGCGGCGGCGGGGAGACCAGGGAGACCCCGGGCATGGTGGCACGGACACGGGCGATGTCCACCGTGACCTTGTAGGCGGGCAACTGGCCGCCTTCACCGGGCTTGGCACCCTGGGCCGCCTTGATCTGGATCTCTTCCGCATGGGCAAGATATTCCGCCGTGACGCCAAAGCGGCCCGAAGCGATCTGGCGGATGCGGGAGCGCGCGTCATGACGACGGCCGTCCGCGTCCGTCCGGGGCGTGTTGCGGGCCGGATCCTCGCCGCCTTCACCGCAGTTGGAGGGCACGCCGCAGGCATTGCAGCCTTCGGCCAGGGTGCGGTGGGCTTCGTCACTGATGGCGCCATAGGAGATGGCCGCACCGACGAAGTGCCGCAGGATGGCCTCTTCCGGCTCAACATCGTCTAGAGGGACGGGGGCGCGGGCCGGGTCGGGCGCGATCTCCAGCAGGGAGCGCAGCGTGAAGCCCTGGGCTTCCTGTTCGTTGCAAAGGCTGGAGAAGGTCTGCCAGGCCGGGGAGGGAGCCTGTCCGTCCGTGTCTTCATTGACGGCCGTATGCAGGGCGCGCACGGTACGGGGGCTCCAGAGACGCGCCGCAGGGGCGGCAGCGGTGGTATCGGCATCGTCCCAGGCCTGCGCGTGACGCAGGGCGGCATCGCGGGCCAGGGTCTCCAGACCGATGCCGCTGATGGAGCAGGGCGTGCCCGTGAAATAACGGTCGATGACATCCTGTGACAGTCCTAGGGCCTCAAAGGGCTGCGAGCCGCGGAAAGATCGCAGGGTGGAGATGCCCAGACGGGCAAAGGCCTTGAGCAGGCCCTTCTTCAGGGCGTTGATATAGCGTTCCTGCGCGTCTTCTTCGTCAAGAGGCCCGGCGTCCGTGCTCAGGTGGCCTTCCCGGGCCATGCGGCGGACGGCATCCAGGGCCGCGTGCGGGCAGACGGCATTGACGCCGTAGCCGATGAGCTGCGCCATGTGGATGACCTCGCAGGCTTCGCCGCTTTCCGCGATGATGCCGCAGGCATGGCGAAGCCCGGCACGGATGAGATGATGGTGCAGGCCCGCGCAGGCCAGCAGGGCGGGGATGGGCGCCTTGTCCGCCGTCATGGCCGTATCGCTCACCACCAGGATGGTGGCCCCTTGGGCGATGGCAGCCTCGGCGTCAGCGAACAGGCGATCGAGGGCCGCGCGCAGAGCTTCTCCGTCGCCGTGGGCCGGGAAGGTGGCGTCAAGGGTGGCGGCCCGGACGGCGGGACGCCGCGAGGCCCGGATCCGGCGCATGTCGTCCGTGGTGAGGAAAGGATGGGGCAGGCGCAGGACAGCGCAGCTTTCGGGGCCCGGTTCCAGGATGTTGCCCGCACGTCCGGCATGGCCCATGAGCGACATGGACAACTGTTCCCGGTAGGGGTCGATGGGCGGGTTGGTCACCTGGGCGAAACGCTGCTTGAACCAGCGGAACAGGGATTGCGGCTCGTCGCTGAGGCAGGGCAGGGGCTTGTCCGTCCCCATGGAGCAGACGGGCTCCTGGGCGTTCTGGGCCATGGGCACGAGGACCTGACGCTGCCATGTGCTGTCGCAACCGGCCTGACGCAGACGGCGGTCCAGCGGCGGCAGGGCGTGCGCGGCATCGCATTCTTCGCCCATGCCGTTCAGGGTCTCAAGGCGCACGGCGTGCTTCTGGAGCCAGCGGCGCCAGGGCTGGGAGCGTATGACCTGCCCCTTGATCTCCGCATCAGGCGCGATGCGGTGGTGTTCCACGTCCGCCAGGATCATGCGCCGGGGCTGGAGCTGGCCGCGCTGGATGATGTCCTCTTCAGGCACGTCCACAAGGCCGCTTTCCGAGCCGAGCACCATCAGGCCGTCCCGGGAGACGCTCCAGCGGCAGGGGCGCAGGCCGTTGCGGTCGAGCATGGCGCCCACGCGCCGCCAGCCGTCGGTGAAGACGAGGCAGGTGGGGCCGTCCCAGGGTTCCATGAGGGACGAGTGATATTCGTAGAAGGCGCGCTTGTTGTCGCCCATGACGAAGGTGGGCCCGAAGGGTTCGGGGACCATCATCATCAGGGCGTGGGGCAGGGTGTAGCCCGCGCGGACCAGCAGCTCCAGCACGTTGTCCAGGGTCCCGGAATCCGAGGTATCGGGATTGATGACCGGCAGGGCGTCCTTCAGATGTGCTCCCAGCAGGGGCGAGGCGAGCACGGCCTCGCGCACGCCCATGTGGGCCGCGTTGCCGCGCAGGGTGTTGATCTCGCCGTTATGGGCGGCCAGACGGAAGGGCTGGGCCAGGGGCCACGAAGGCAGGGTGTTGGTGGAAAAACGTTCGTGGAACACGGCAAAAGGCGCGGCGCAGTCCTCGTCCGTCAGATCGGTATAGAACTCGCCCAGCCGGGAGCCGGGGAGCATGCCCTTGTAGACGATGCTCCGGCAGGAGCAGCTGGCCACATAGAACAGGCGGGTGTCCTGTCCCTGCCGGCGCAGTTCCTTCCAGATCAGGTTCTCGGCCATGTGCCGGGCAAGGAACAGGCGGCGTTCAAGGGCTTCGGGATCATGGAGCTCGGCGGCTTCGGGGGAGCTGGTATCCGGCAGGACGAGCAGCTGCAAAAAGCCGGGCATGGTCTGACGGGCGGCGGGAGCCAGCACGTCTTCGCGCACAGGGACGTCGCGCTCGTCTTCTACGCGCAGGCCGCAGGTCGTGAAAATCTCTCGGAAACGCTGCAGGCACAGCGCCCGCAGGGCCGCATCCCGGGGCAGGAAAAGCTGGGCCACGGCCCAGGGGGCGGCACAGACCGATAATGCAGGCCACTGGCGCAGGAAAAAGTCGCGCGGCAGGGGGAAGAGGATGCCGGCGCCGTCACCGTTCCTGCCGTCACCGCCGCCACGATGGGCCATGCGGGTCATGGCGCCCAGGGCCATGTGCATCACGTCATGACGGCTCTGGCCGTCCAGATAGGCAACAAAACCCACACCGCAGGCATCATGCTCCCGGCGGGGATCGAAAAGACCGTTCATATGTCACTCCTGGGAAGGCTGGGGAGTGGAGGGAAAACGTCCCCGGGCGGGGATGGTCATGCCCGGCCCGGGGAGACAAAGGAACCATTTCGGGGATCAGTGCAACCAGAGCATCTCCGCATAGGAGGGCAGCGGCCAGACGGCGGCATTGAGCATGCGCTCAAGAGCGTCACAGTGTTCGCGGCAGGCTTGCATGGCAGGGGCCACACCGTCACGGGCGATACGGGCGGCCGTGTGGGCGTCCGCAGCGGCACGCAGCGCAGCGAGCTGCTGTTCCAGAGCAGAAAGGCTGCTGTTCAGGCCCGCAGTATGGCCGCGCAGGCAAGTGAAACGCTCTTCTTCCATGGCGGCCTCATTGCTGACGGCCCGGGTCTTGAGTACCAGATCCGCGGCATTAGCCTGCTCCTGCAGGGCGACGGGCAGAATCTGTGTGCGAGACATGTCCAGCATGAGCGAGGCTTCGATGGCGATGGTCTTGGCGTAGGTGTCCAGCAGGATCTCCTGGCGGGCCAGCATCTCGCGTTCGGAAAGCACGTTCTGGCGCAGGAACACGTCCATCACTTCAGGTGTGTTGTAGCGTTCCAGGGCATCCACGGTAGTGGTCAGGTTGGGCAGGCCGCGACGGGCCGCCTCCACGGGCCACTCGTTGGAATACCCGTTGCCGTTGAAGACCACGGCCTGATGCTCGCGGAACAGACGGGGCAGCAGTTCCTGCAGGGCGGCATTGAGGCTCGTACCGGAGCCCACAGCAGCTTCCAGCTCGGTGGCGATGTCGTCCAGGGCGCAGGCCATGGCCGAGTTCAGGGCGATGTTCACCGGCGCGATGGACTGGGAGGAACCCACGGCCCGGAATTCGAACTTGTTGCCGGTGAAGGCAAAGGGGCTGGTACGGTTACGGTCGGAAAGATCCACGGGCAGGGGCGGCAGGGAGGAAACGCCGATCTCCATGCTGGTGCGGCCGGGCTTGTGGGCCACACCGTTCATGATGGTGTCGATGACGTCGGTCAGCATGTCGCCCAGATAGACGGAGATGATGGCCGGCGGGGCTTCGTTGGCGCCCAGACGATGATCGTTGCCCGCACCCACCGTGCCCAGACGCAGGGCGATACTGTGCTTGTGCACGGCCCGGAGCACGGCGGCCAGGAAGACGAGGAACTGGGCATTGTCCAGCGGGGTCTTGCCGGGATCGAGCAGGTTGTTACCCTCGGAATCACTGATGGACCAGTTGTTGTGCTTGCCGCTGCCGTTGACGCCGGCAAAGGGCTTTTCGTGGAGCAGACAGATGAAGTCATGCCGCGGCGCGATCTCGTGCAGCAGGTTCATGATGAGCATGTTGTGGTCGGTGGCGATATTGGCGTCCTCGTAGATGGGCGCGATCTCGAACTGACCGGGGGCCACTTCATTATGCCGGGTCTTGGCCGGGATGCCGAGGCGGAACAGGGCGTCCTCCACATCCTGCATGAAGGCCATGACACGCGCCGGGATGGAACCGAAGTAGTGGTCCTCCATCTCCTGGCCCTTGGCAGGCGGGGTGCCCATCAGCGTGCGGCCCGCCAGCAGCAGGTCGGGGCGCAGGGCGGCCAGACGGCGGTCAACGAGGAAATATTCCTGTTCCGGCCCCACGCTGGGACGCACGAAGGTGGCCGTATCGTTGCCGAACAGGCGCAGGATGCGCAGGGCCTGGCGGGAAAGGGCGGAGATGGAGCGCATGAGCGGGATCTTGCGGTCCAGGGCCTCGCCCGAATAGCTGTAGAACAGGGTGGGCACATGCAGGGTGCGACCGATGATGAAGGCAGGGACCGTGGGATCCCAAGCCGTGTAGCCGCGGGCCTCGAAGGTGGAGCGCAGGCCGCCGGACGGGAAGGAGGAGGCATCGGGCTCGCCGCAGATGAGCATCTTGCCCGAGAATTCGTTGATGACGCGGCCTTCGCCGGTGGGGGTCAGGAATGCGTCGTGCTTTTCGGCCGTCAGGCCGGTCATGGGCTGGAACCAGTGGGTGTAGTGCGTGGCCCCCTTGCTGATAGCCCAGTCCTTCATGGCACAGGCCACGGTATCCGCGATGTCCGGGTCAAGGCGTTCACCGCGGGCGATGGTGGCCTTCAGCGTGCGGAACACGGGCTTGGGCAGACGCTTTTGCAGGATGTCGAGGGAGAAAACGTCACAACCGAAGATGGTGTCGATATCGGTGGCAGGGGGCTGGTGGTCCGGATGGCTCTGGGCGATCTGCCGGATGGCATCAGTTCGAGCATTCATGGGGAGACTCCTTGGATCTCTTTTTTCAGGCGCGCCGGAAAGGAGAGGGTGACACCTTTCACGGCGGCCTGATGGGGAGGAAAACGGGAAAACTTCTGGCGGATGTTCCTTACAGGGCGGCGGGGCCGCGTTCACCGGTACGGATGCGGATGGCATCCAGCACGTCGTAGATGAAGATTTTGCCATCGCCGATCTCGCCGGTGCGGGCTACGGTAACAGCCTGCAGCACTTTTTCCAGTGCTTCGTCATGGACCACGATTTCGATTTTGATCTTGGGCAGGCAGTCCACGGCGTAGGTGGTGCCGCGATAGACTTCCGTATGCCCGTGCTGGCGGCCGAAACCGCGCACTTCACTGTAGTTCATGCCGTGGATGCCGATAGTGGTCAGCTGTTGCTTCACTTCTTCGAACTTGGAGGGGCGGATGATGATTTCGAGCTTTTTCATAGTAGGCTCCAGATATTCCTAGTGACAGGTGGAGATGTCTCGGCAGTTACAGGGTGTAGCCGCGTTCGTTGTGCAGGCTGAGGTCCAGACCCCGGGTCTCGGAGGCGGGATCCACACGCAGGCCCACCAGGGCATCCGTCAGCTTCAGCAGGATGCGGCTGACCAGGTAAACAAAGCCCCAGGTGGCGACGATGGAGATGATCTGGACCACGAGCTGCCACGGATTGCCGTAGAACAGGCCGTTGACACCGTTGATGCCGGCGGAGGCGAACAGACCGGTGGCAAAGGCGCCCCAGGTACCGCCTACACCGTGGATGCCTACCACGTCGAGGGCGTCGTCATAGCCCAGGCGGTTCTTGAGCAGGATGCCACCGTAGCAGATCATGCCGCCGGCAAAGCCGATGACCAAAGCAGGCATGACTCCCACGAAACCGGCTGCGGGCGTAATGGAGACGAGGCCCGCCAGCGCACCGGAGATGGCACCCAGGGTCGTGGCCTTGCCGAAGCGCAGGTATTCAAGGAGCATCCAGCCGAAGATGCCGCCGGCCGTGGCCAGATGGGTGGTGACCAGGGCGTGACCCGCAAGGGCGTTGGCAGCCAGAGCACTGCCGGCATTGAAGCCGAACCAGCCGAACCAGAGCAGGCCGCCGCCAAAGAGCGTCATGGGCAGATTATTGGGGATCATGGGCGTCTTGCCGAGATCAGCGCGGGGACCTACCGCATGGGCGCAGGCCAGGGCCGCGGCGGCGGAAGCCATATGCACTACGGCACCACCAGCAAAGTCCACGGCGCCCAGCTTGGCCATCCAGCCACCGCCCCAGACCCAGTGTGCCATGGGGCAATAGGCAAAGACCGTCCAGAGTGCGGAAAAGATCAGCATGGCCGAGAAACGGATGCGTTCGGCATAGGCACCGGAGATGAGCGCCACGGTAAGGGCTGCGAACATGCACTGGAAGGCCATGAAGACATTATGCGGCAGATTGGCTGCGGGGCCGTTGGCTTCGCCCCCCACGCCCATGAGGAACACATGGGCAAGGTTGCCGATAAGGCCGGAGATATCGCCGCTGAAGGCAAGGGAATAGCCGAACAGGGCCCAGATGATGGAAACCATCCCCAAGGAGGCATAGCTGTGCATGCATGTGGAGAGGATGTTCTTTGACCGGACGAGCCCGCCGTAGAACAAGGCCAGGGCCGGAGTCATGAGCATGACGAACGTGGCGCAAAGGATGATGAACGCGGTGTCTGCAGGATTCATGGAAAACCTTCCTGTGGTCTGGCGGTGCGACAGGTATCGGGCCTGTGCACTGCGGAAAATATGATTGCCGTTTTCTCAGACAGCGAGCAGCGGCAGACGGCACAGGACAAAGCAATCCTTGTGCCAGAAGCAGATATGAGGAAGGTTTGTTGATGTAATAAGCTAAAATTATTTATAAAAAATTTATATTTAACGAAAGCGCACCAGAATGCAGAAGAAAAAGAGTCCTTGGGAAAGGTATATTTCTACCAAATGGTAGGAATGTGCCGAATGTACGAACATGCGCTTTACGGCACAAACGGGATTTGAGGTTGATAATCTTTATAAATCAACTAGATATGAAGACATTTTTATTTTTCTACCAGGATGTAGAAAGTTGATGCGCTCTGCATTGATTGAACACCCAATCACTGAAAATTGAAATATATCGTATTGATATAATTATATTTTTTTAAATTTATACCAAAATGTGGACAAAGCGGAGCCGCAGGTCCGGACGGACAGACGCTATGTTACGAAGCGTTGTTTTGTGCCGTATAGTTCCCTGCGGACCAAGACAACAAGGGCGGAAAGATATGCCCTGGACAGGATCTGTGCAAAGGCGAAGCTGGCCTGCCTGCATGGTGAGGAACCCATCCTGCTTCTTGCCGGGAAAAGATGGTTTTCGTGCGCCCGCACACGGAATCCCGGGCGTGATGCGGGTATCTCCCTGTGGAACAAGAGGATGACCTTCAAACACAGACAAGGAGATCAGGATGCCCGGACAAGCATGGTTGGCAGGAAGGGGCGCAAGTGCTCTCAAGGTAGGGCGTGCCTGGCTGGGGAGCTGCTGCGGCCTGTTACTGGTGGCGGCTTTGGACAGACTGGCCGTAGGCGATTACGGCGTGCCCATGTTGATAGGTTCTTTTGGTGCCTCGGCGGTACTGCTGTTCGCAGCCCCGGACAGTCCGTTGTCCCGCCCACGCAATCTGCTGGGAGGGCACTTTTTTTCTGCTCTGGTCGGTGTGGCCTGCGCACAATGGCTGCCGCCCTTCTGGGCTGTATGCCTTTGCGTACCCACAGCCATCGCCGTCATGCTGCTGAGCGGGACAGTGCATCCGCCGGGAGGGGCCACGGCCCTTATCGCCGTCACAGGCGGAGAGCAGATCCGGCAGCTGGGCTTCTGGTATGCTGTAGTCCCCTGCCTGGCGGGTGCTGCCCTCATGCTGGCTGTTGCCTGGTCCATGACGGCAGCGACATATCTGTGGGCCCGCCTGTACGGTCGTGTGCGCGTGAAAGAGGGAGAGACGACGGGTCTCCATATCCTGTCAGGAAGGTAAAGTTCACGGGCGGTTGGGCAGGGAGCAGGCTGCCGCATGACAGGATCGGCGGATCCGGCAAAGAAAGGACTGTCCTCCCTGTATGTTTCCTGTTATCCAGCTGTCTTGCCTACGGAAAGGGAATAGGCTACATTATAAAAGGAGTAACCGAAGCACTGTCCTCCAGTGGCTATTCCCTTTTTAAAGGAGATTGTTGATGATAAAAAAGGTCTTTACCGTGCTGCTGGGCCTTCTGGTGGCGGGCACCATGATCTCTGTGGACTGTTCGGATGCGGCGGTCAAGCGTAACCGTGTGCGCCCGCGTACGGTCAGCAAACCGGTGACCCAGCCTGCCCCGACGGCCACGCAACAGACGACCGCTGCCCCGGCAGCGGCGGCTACGGCGACCGCTCCCAAGACGACTACGGCTCCTGCCGCTACGGCCACCCAGCCCACTACGGCCCAGGGCATGCCCTATGGTCAGACGATGGCCCCCGGCCAGACCATGGCCGCACCGCAGTCGCAGGGCAGCGGCATGGGCAGCGCCCTGCTGGGCGTGGGTGCCGGCCTTGCCGGCGGCTATCTGCTCAACAGCGCTCTGTCCGGCTCTGATGCCACCGCCGCTACCGCTGCTGCGCCTGCCGAAGGAGGGCAGTCCGCCGTGGCTGCTGCCCCGGCTCCTGCGGCTGCTCCGGCCTCGCCTGTGGCGAACCTGCTGGGCTACGACACGGCCAACTACTGTACCCAGCTCTCGCAGGGCAATGCTGACGTCATGCAGCAGTGTACTGCCGCTGAGGCCGCAGCTACGGCGGCTTTCCGCCAGTGTGTGGCCATGTCCACTGGGTTGAACGGCATCGGCAGCTACGATGCCCTGCTGCGCTGCCTGCGCGGTACGCCCGCTGCCCAATAAGCTGGCTTCCTGTCAAGAGAATCGTCCCGTCTGATGTTTTCAGGCGGGGCGATATTGTTTTGCAGGGCATGGCGGGAGAAATGGTAAATGGAAAGACTCCTGACTAGAAGGCCAGGCGGGGCTCTGCCAGCATCCTGTCGATATCTGCATACTGGATGGAATGCTTTTTCAGCAAGGCTTCAAGGGCAGGGCGGTCCCATAGGATAAGGCCCGGTGACCGCGCTCCGGAGTACGCTTCAAAAAAAAATCGTTTTCTTTCCTCAAGAGCATTGACAGGCTGCCCGCTTTTCTATAAGAACACCCTCACGACGCGCTCGTAGCTCAGCTGGATAGAGCAACAGGCTACGAACCTGTAGGCCAGGAGTTCGAATCTCTTCGGGCGCACCACAACAAAAACAAGCGGTTAGCTGTAACAGGCTGACCGCTTTTTTTGTATCTTTTCTTCAGCAGGGCGTAGGGGCAAAGATGCCGCATGCTATCGCGCTGTCCCTGTCCAGAGCCTCCCCCTTTGCTTGAAGAGGATATGGTGAGCAATGTTTTCACGTCCAAGGCGAGGCGAGGAGAGGCTGACTATCGCTTTGTCCTGCTATCCTTCCTTCATTGATCTTGCTCATGGCGGACACCGGCCTCCCCGCTCTGGGGGGCGCCTTATTGTTTTGAACAGTGCAGCAGGGATGGGCTTCCCAATGTCCCAAGGGAGTCTGCCCAAGTAAGTTGGCTCCACCTCCGTTTCGCTGTTGTCGAAGCAAGTGTGCCCGGTCGTGATCGTATTACCGGGAAACCTCGGATACAAAAAAGGCCCCGCCGGAAGCGGGGCCTTTTTCATTCAGTCGGAAGCGGGAGCTTCGCGGCGGCTTAGTACATGCCGCCCATGCCGCCCATGCCACCCATGCCGTCAGGCATGGCAGGAGCGTCCTTCTTGGGTTCGGGCTTTTCGGAGATGGCGCATTCGGTGGTCAGCAGCAGGGAGGCCACGGAAGCGGCGTTCAGCAGGGCGGTACGGGTCACCTTCTTGGGGTCGATGACGCCGGCCTTGATGAGGTCTTCGTATTCGCCGGTAGCGGCGTTGAAGCCGAAGCCGTCCTTGCCCTGGCGGACCTTTTCCACAACGATGGAGCCTTCAAAGCCGGCGTTGTGGGCGATCTGGCGCAGAGGAGCTTCGATGGCGTTGCGGATGATGTTCACGCCGGCCAGTTCGTCGTCGTCAGCGGGCTTGATGCTGTCGAGCACCTTGGACACGCGGATCAGAGCGGTACCGCCGCCAGGCACGATGCCTTCTTCCACGGCAGCGCGGGTAGCGTTCAGGGCGTCTTCCACGCGGTCCTTCTTTTCCTTCATTTCCACTTCGGTAGCGGCACCCACATGAACCACGGCCACGCCGCCCACCAGCTTGGCCAGGCGTTCCTGCAGCTTTTCGCGGTCGTAATCGGAGGTGGATTCCTCCACCTGGGCGCGGATCTGCTTCACGCGGGCCTTGATTTCGTCGGCCTTGCCGGCGCCGTCAACGATGGTGGTGTCTTCCTTCTTGACCACCACGCGCTTGGCGGTACCCAGGTCGTTGAGGGTCATGTTTTCCAGCTTGGTGCCGGTGTCGTCAGAAGCCACCTGGCCGCCGGTCAGGATGGCGATATCCTGCAGCATGGCCTTGCGGCGGTCACCGAAGCCGGGGGCCTTGATGGCCACGACCTGCAGGGCGCCACGCAGCTTGTTGACCACCAGGGTAGCCAGGGCTTCGCCTTCCACGTCTTCGGCCAGGATCACCAGAGGACGATTGACCTTGGCGACCTGTTCGAGCACGGGCAGCATGTCCTTCATGCTGGAGATCTTCTTCTCAGTGCACAGGATGTAGGGGTTGTCCATCTCGCATTCCATCTTCTCCGCGTTGGTCACGAAGTAGGGAGAGAGATAGCCGCGGTCGAAGCGCATGCCTTCCACCACGTCCATGGTGGTTTCCAGGCCCTTGGCTTCTTCAACGGTGATCACGCCTTCCTTGCCCACCTTGGCCATGGCTTCGGCGATGATGTTGCCGATGGTGGCGTCGGAGTTGGCAGAGATGGTACCGATCTGGGCGATTTCCTTCTGGTCGCGGGTGGGCTTGGCCAGGTTGGCCAGTTCGCCGATCAGGGCTTCCACGCCCTTGTCGATGCCGCGCTTGATGGCCATGGGATTGCGGCCGGCAGCCACCAGCTTCACGCCTTCGTGGTAGATGGCCTGAGCCAGGATGGTGGCGGTGGTGGTACCGTCACCGGCGGCGTCGGAGGTCTTGGAGGCGACTTCCTTCACCAGCTGGGCGCCCATGTTCTCGAACTTGTCGTCCAGTTCGATTTCCTTGGCGACGGTCACGCCGTCCTTGGTGATGACGGGAGCGCCGAAGGACTTTTCGATGGCAACGTTACGACCCTTGGGGCCGAGGGTCACCTTCACGGCATTGGCCAGCTTATCAACACCACGCGCCAGTTTTTCGCGGGCTTTCACGTCGAAGAGAACTTCTTTAGCGGACATTATATTTTCCTCCTGGGAATAATCGAAAAGCGGAGAGTGTGTATGACCGGCGCGTATGCGTTAGTCGGTCAGGATGGCGAGGATGTCTTCTTCGCGCATCACCAGATGGTCGATGCCGTCCAGCTTGACTTCGGTGCCGGCGTACTTGTTGAAGAGCACCTGATCACCCTTCTTGACGGCCAGTTCAACGCGGGTGCCGTTTTCCAGGACCTTGCCGGGACCGGTAGCGATCACCTGACCCTTGCAGGGCTTTTCCTTGGCGGTGTCGGGGATGTACAGACCGCCGGCGGTCTTTTCTTCGGTTTCCAGGCGCTTGACCAGCACACGATCGTTCAGGGGCTGCAGTTTCATGGTGTCAGATCCTCCAAAAATTTTTATGGCCACGCTTGGGTGGCATGCACAGCGTCCGCGGGGCGGAGCTGAAATTATCGCGTCATGACCGCCGTAAACCATTGCTGCGGTCCCGCAACGGGATAGTAGATAAGACACTCTTTGCGCTTGAAAAGGGGCAAAAAGGAATTTTTTTTGCAGAAAAGTTATTTTTTTAGCATAAAATAAATAAAATCAATATTTTATAAAAACAAAAAACTTTTCTTCCCAGCTGTTTTCCCGGGTACTGGGGAATGGCCGGGAAAAACGCGGCAGGAGCAGGATGAAAAGCGGAGGATGCGGCAGCAAGCGTGCAGCCAGCCTTGTGCCGGCACAGGCAATCCGGTGTGAGGGCGGGGATACCGGATGCATCAGAGCAGACGCTGGGCTGGTTGCGGGCCGAAAAAAGAAAGGCCCCGCATGGGCGGGGCCTGAAAACAGCTATCTGCAAGATAGACTAGTCTTTGTTGCCGAACAGCTGATCCGGCGGCAGGACAGTGAAGCCGTTGCTCTTGAGCAGATCCACGGCCTGGTCGGTCTTGTCGAAACGGAAGATCATGATGGCACAGTCAGCTTCACGGGTGATGAAGGCATACATGTATTCCACATTGATGCCATGCTGCGAGACGAACTGCAGCACGCTGTCCAGACCGCCGGGGGTATCGGGCACCTGCACGGCGACCACACTGGTGCGGCCCAGGGTGAAGCTGTGTTCCTTGAGAACGGATTTGGCTTTTTCCTGGTCATCAACGATGAGGCGCAGGATACCGAAATCGGAGGTATCAGCCAGGGAAAGAGCGCGGATGTTGACGCCGGCCTCAGCCAGCGTATGGGTCACTTCGGCCAGACGGCCGGCGCGGTTTTCCAGAAAAACGGAAAGTTGTTCAGCTTTCATGGCAGGATCCTCTACGCTTTGGGAGCATCGTCGCCCGAGGTGGGCTTTTTGTCCTTGCCGGGGGTGATGTCGATCTCGTCAGGCTCGGACGAGGCCCGGCGGAAATTTCGGATGGCCCGTCCCAGCCCGCCACCGATCTCCGGCAGTTTGTTGGCGCCGAAGATGAGCAGCACTACGATCAAAATAAGTAACAGTTCCTGCATGCCGATGCCGAACATGGGGGCCTCCCTTGAATGTTGAGCCTTTCAGGCCATTGATTTGAAAAACATACGACGTGAAGGTGCCGAGGTCAAGACGTGCTGCGCTAAAGGACACCTCGCATGCGCTTGCGTACCTGCTGGGGAGAGGCGGGTGCCTTGAATCCCGCCTCGATGAGGCTGTGGGCGACCATGTCGCGGGCAGCGCGGCTCCTGCCGCCCATGACCACCACCAGCAGGCGGGTCTTGCCACGGCGGGCCGTGACGATGATGTTGTAACCGGAGGCCACGGTCCAGCCCGTTTTCAGGCCATCGACACCGGGGATGCCCAGCATGGTGTTGGTGGCCCCCAGGGTACGCCCGTTGAAGCGGAAGGAGCGCAGGCTGTGGTAGCGCATGGCCTGGGGATGGCTGCGCAGATAGGCGCGGGCCAGGGTGGCCATGTCGCGGGCCGTGGTGCGCTGGCCCGCTGCGGGCAGGCCCGTGGGGTTCTTGAAGACCGTCCGGGTCATGCCGAGCTGGCGTGCCTTGTGGTTCATGAGGTGGGTGAAGTTGCGGCTGTTGCCGCTGATATGCTGGGATATGGCCATGGCGGCGTCATTGCCCGAAGCCACGGCCACACCGGTAAGGAGCTGGTCCACGGTGACTCTCTGGCGGGGACGCAAACGCATGCTGGAACCGCCCACTCGGGCCGTAGGATGGACACGGATGCTGGTGCTGCGTTTCAGGCGGCCCATCTTGATGCGGTTCATGACTACATACATGGTCATGACCTTGGTCAGAGAGGCGGGCGGGATGGACAGATTGGGGTTGTGCTCGTACAGCACCTTGCCGTTGCTCAGGTTGATCATGACGGCAGCGCGGGCCCTGCGGGCCGCATCGGCACCGGCAGGCAGCGAGAGCATGGCAAGGACAAGCAGCAGGACGCACAGCCAGCGCCCCGGGATGGAGGGGGAGTGGAACATGAGCTTCAGGCCATATGGTGGTAGGTTTGATGGGCTTCTTCCACAGCCTGCATGGCGATGGCCAGCAGCACGGGGCCGATGATGAGCCCCATGGGACCAAAACTGCCAAGACCGCAGAGGATGGCGATGATCAGTACGAAGAAAGGAGCATTGATGCCCTGTTGCAGGAACAGGGGGCGCAGGATGTTGTCCACGCTGGTCACGGCCAGCGTACCCCAGAGGGCCAGGCCCACGGCGGGCATGGTGGCGCCGGAGAACCAGAGGGAAAGACAGAGCGGGCCCCAGACGAGCGCCGTGCCCACAAAGGGGATGGGCGCCACGACCGTGGCCAGCAGCCCCCAGAAGGCAGGCTGCTTGATGCCCGCCACGGCAAAGCCGATACCGCACAGGACCCCCTGGGCGATGGCCACCAGGACGATGCCCAGCATGACGCCCTGCAGGGCCCGGCGGATGGCCAGGACGAAACGGCGCAGCATGGTGGCCGGTATGTGGAAGATGCGGGCCGTGATCAGGTTGATGCGGCTTGCGTAGGCGGCAAAGATGACCGTGAGCGTCACGAAGAGGAACAGGGTCCAGAGGACGGTCATGGTGCCGCCCAGCACGTCCACGCTGCGGTTGATGAGCAGGCCCATGGTATCGGCCAGCATGGCATCGAGGTTGCTGAGGAACTCCGAGATCATCTTGTCCACTTTGGGATAGTCCGCCAGGCTGTGGCGCAGCTCCTGGAAGCGCATGACCCATTCGGGCGGCAGCTGGAAGTTGTTTGCCTGGAGTTCCCGCAGCCTGGCCAGACCACCGGCCACCTGGGGCGACACCAGCAGCACCAGGGTGCTGATGGGGATGACCACAGCCGAGAAGATCATGACGATATAGCCGTACAGCGGCAGGCGATGGGAGCAGGAGATCACGATGTGCCCCAGCCTGCCCGGATGGCGCAGGCGCAGACGCTTGCGCCAGTGCCGGATCGTGCAGCGCATACGCCGGTAGACGGGCAGCGTCAGGCAGGCGAAGCATCCGGCCATGACGATGGTGACGGGGTTGGGGCGGAGCAGCAGGAACCAGGCCAGTGCGGCAAGGATGTACAGGAGGCGCGGCAACATGTTGGGCATGCGGGGAACCTTTAAGGGGCAGAATGGGTCTGGGCGAGGATAGCACGCGGGGCCGGAGCTGCCAAGTTCCCTGTGGGAAGAGGGACGACCGCGGGACAGAAGCCGAAAAAAAGCCCTGTGCAGGGATGCAGCAGGGCTTGGTGGTGTTCCGGTGCCAACGGTTAGTCGAAGATGCTGGAGCCGCGGAAGGTGATGTCCACGATCTCGTAGGTGACGCGGCCGCGCGGGATGTCCACGCTCACTTCGTCGCCCACTTCCTTGCCCAGCAGGGCCTGGCCCACGGGCGAGAGGAAGGAGATGGAACCCTTGGCGGGCTCGGCTTCGTCGGGACCGAGGATGGTGTAGGTGCGGCTTTCTTCGGTATCCACGTCTTCCACTTCCACCGTGGAGCCGAAGATGACCTTGTCACCGCTCAGCTTGTCCAGGTCGACCACCTGGTAAAGAGCCATGCGGGACTCGATATACTTGATGCGCGCTTCCGCCATGCCCTGGCGTTCGCGGGCGGCATCATAACCGGCGTTTTCGCGCAGGTCGCCTTCTTCACGGGCCTCCTTGATGGCCTGGATGATGGCGGGGCGTTCGCTCTTCAGGCGGGCCAGCTCTTCTTCCAGACGCTTGTAGCCCTGCTTGGAAATGGGGATATTGGTCACGGCCATGATACACCTCTGTTCGTCAGATGAAAAAAAAGCGTCCGCTGCGCGGGCAGCGGAGCGCGTGAAAACTGCATTCGTTATTTGGACTATAGCCGTTGCCCCAGTATTGGTCAAGCCCCGCAGACCATACGGATCACCCGTCTGCCGGGATGCCGCCGGGCATGTTGAGGCTTGCACCGGGAGGCAGCTGCGTATATGGTGAAGATAATTTGAACAACTTCTTACCTTGCCGGAACGCCATGAAAAAATACTTGCGTTACCTGGGGCCTGTACTCATAACGGCACTTTTCGTGCTGGCCATATATCTCCTGTATCACAAGCTCAAAGCTTACAGCATCGCCCAGATCAGAGAAAGCATCCAGCAGGTCTCCACGGGCAGTATCTGTTTCTCCATCGGCCTGATGATCGTCAACTACATCATCCTGGTGGGCTATGACTGGCTCGCCCTGAAGGCCATCCACAAATCCCTGCCCCTGCCGCGTGTGGGGCTCGTTTCCCTGGTAGGGCAGGCCGTCAGCTACAACTTCGGGGCACTGCTGGGCGGTACGAGCGTCCGCTACCGGTTCTATTCTGCCTGGGGCTTTTCCCTGGTCGAGATCGTCCGTCTCGTGCTCATGCTGGCCGTCACCTTCTGGGTCGGTGCCCTGGGACTGTGCGGCGTGGTCTTCCTGCTGGCGCCGCCCGTGATCCCTGACGAGCTGCTGGCCAAGATGCCCATCCATGACGTACGCTTCCTGGGGGGCATCCTGCTGGCCATTGCCCTTTCCTATCTGGTGCTGTGCTTCACCATCCGCAAACCGGTCCATATCTTCGGCAAGGAATTCGTCTTCCCCATCCCCCGCATCGCCGTGGCCCAGATGGTCGTGGCCGGGGTGGACCTGATCGCTGCCGCCGCCTGCATGTATGTGCTGCTGCCCGATGATCTGGGCATCGGCTTCATCGACTTCCTGCCCAGCTACCTCATGGCGCAGGTGGCCGTGGTGCTGACCCACGTGCCCGGTGGCGTGGGGGTCTTCGAGCTGGTCATCCTGCACCTGACGCATACCCCGCGCGAGCAGGCTGTTTTTGCAGCCGTGCTGCTGTTCCGCCTGATCTATTTCATCCTGCCGCTGCTGGCCGCCGCGGCCCTGCTGGCCGTGTACGAAGCCCGGCAAAGCCGCAATACCCTGCGGGAAGCGGGACGCTGGCTTTCGGTACTTTCCCATTCCATCGCGGCCTACACCACCTTCGTGGGCGGCTGCATCCTGCTGGTCTCCGCCATGCTGCCGACGCTGCCCGCCGTGGTGGCGCAGCTTGACGACTTCCTTCCCCGTACCCTGCTCATGGGCGGGCATCTGGTCTGTGCGCTTTCCGGGGCCTTGCTGCTCTTCGTGGCCTATGGGCTGGAGCGGCGCCAGAACCGTGCCTTCTGGATGGCGGTGATCCTGTTGCTGCTGGGCATCGCAGGGGCTTTGCTCAAGGGCCTCTCCTTCCTGGCCGCCGGTGCCGCCCTGGTGGTGCTTATAACGGTCTGGCTGTCCCGGCGCCGCTTCTATCGTTCTTCCTTCTTCTGGGAAGAAGCCATCCCGGCACACTGGCTGGTCCTCGCCTTTGCGGCTCTGGGCCTGGCCATGGGCCTGGGCTGGTTCATCTACCATCCGGCATGGGACAGGGCCACCCTGTGGGGCTTTGAGCAGCACTTCAACGCTTCGCGCGTGCTGCTGGCCGATGTGGGCATCGCGGTCGTGGTCCTGGTGTCGTGGCTCGTCCGGGTCAGCCTGCGGGCCCGCAAGCGCCTGCAGGAACGCAATCTGCAATCCGGGCGTGTCCCGCGCGTCTGAAGTCGAGATGTATCTGAGGGCTGTCCCGCATGGGGCAGCCTTTTTCGTTGGCGGGGCAGAGGATGGGCCGGAGTTCTTTTTGAGGCTGCGGGCAGACTGTCAGCCGCGGCAAGCATGACCGGGGCACGCGTTTTCTCCGGTCGGACCGGTAAAAAGGAGGCCGGAGGGCTTCCGCCGTCTGGCTGCAGGTGTCCGGGCCGGGACATGGCATGCGCCTGGCAACGTGGCGGATGACAGGGCAGCGAAAACGCCGGCTATTGCCGCTATACTGGTGTTTTTTGGGGGCGTCTTTCAGGCTGGAAGACGCCCGTTACCATTCGGAGGTATGGACCATGATGACGGAAGAAATCCTGTATGCCCGCCTCAAGGAGGCATTGCGTGATGCCATCGCACGGCATCATCTGCCGTGTATGGTGGTCACGGGCAGGGAGAGGTCACGCTCACGGAGCAGGGCGATCGTTTTTTGCCCCGGGGCGGCTTCCGCCCGCGAAGTTTGATGAAAGTTCATGTACGTCTCTGTCAGGATAAGGTTCAGCAAAGGGCCGCGCCGCCATGCCTGAAGAAAGGCGCGTCACGCAGCCGGGGCCAGTAGCGCAGCAGGAAGAACGACCTGCCGGCATAAAAGATCAGGTATGCGCCCCACAGGCCGTGGTTGCCCCAGAAAGGGACAAAAGCCAGCCAGGCCAGACAAAAAGCCACGAGGGCCTGCAGGGTGGAGAGGAAGACCGGGCGGGTCAGGCTGCTGCCCGTGAACAGGCCATAGTAGGTCAGGCCCAGGGCCGCGCATGCCGGGAAGCATATCCCCCAGTCCGCATACCGTTCCGCAGCGGCCAGGACTTCCGGCAGATCGGTGAACAGGCGCAGCAAAGGCGTGTGCCCCGTGGCGTAGATCAGGGTCATGCCCAGCAGCGCCGCGAGGGACCAGTGCAGGGTAAGGCGCCGTGTCCTTTCCAGAATGGCGGCACAGCCCTGTCCGGCGGCCTTTCCGGCAAATACGCTCGATGTATTGGCGATCCCCTCGAAAACATAGGAGAAGATCAGCATGATCTGGAGGATGACGGCATTGGCCGAGATGGTCAGGGTCCCGAAAGATGCCGTGGTGATCATGAAGATGTTGGTCTGGGTCAGCAGGCAGACCGTACGCAGGAACAGATTGCCGTTGACCCGTGCCATGCGCAGCATTTCCCCCACGCGGACGAGACTGGGGAGCGGGGCAGGGAGGGGAGGCAGGGAATCCCGCATGGCGACCAGCCCGGTGATGGTGGCAAACAGGCAGGCCAGTACGGATGCTGCGGCCACTCCCGGTACCCCCCAGCCGAACAGGCTTACGAAAAGCAAGTCGAGCAGCATGTTGACCGCATTGCCGCCTATCTGCATGAGCAGGGAGGCCCTGATGCGGGCCTGCCCCATGAGCCAGCCCAGTATGGCGTAGTTCAGCAGCGTGAGGGGAGCCGTCCAGATCAGGATGTCGTAATAGATCCCGGCGACTTCTCTGGCAGCCGGATCAAGGCGCAACAGGAACATGGCACCGGAAAAGACGGCATCCCGGCACAACAGGATGAGCGTGCCCAGCAGCAGGGCCATGATGCCCGGCAAAAGGAATGCCTTCCAGGCGGCCTCCGCATCCCCTGTGGCCAAGGCCTGCGCGCTGAACCCTGTGGAGCCCACGCGCAGGAAACCCAGCAGCCAGTACAGGGTATTGAAGATGACGGCACCTACGGCCACTCCCGCGATATAGGAAGGGTCGGAAAGGCGTCCCATGACAGCCGTATCCACGGCGCCGATGAGCGGCTGCGTCACCGTGGAGAGGATGAAGGGCAGCAGCATGGCTGCATATTCCCTGCGGGAGGGGGCGGACAGGGCGGCCGCCTGGGGAGGAACCGGGGGCATGAATCTATCCTTCTCAGGCAATGGCCGCGTAACGATCCTGCCCGGTGCGGGCAGCCCCGCTGCCGAGCTCCACACCGATGCCCATGACGGATCCCAGCAGGTTGCGGGCATAATCGTTACGGATCATGGCGATGCGCCGGATATCGTCCACCTGTTCCACGATGGTGCCGGCGTCGATGAAAATGACCCGGTCACACAGGTAGGTGATGCTGGTCAGGTCGTGGGTGATGAACAGGTAGGAAAGCCCCAGATCCCGGCGCAGCTCGATGAGCAGGTCCATGATCTGCACCTGGGTGGAAGCGTCCAGCGAGCTGATGGCCTCGTCCAGAAGGATGATGCGCGGCCGGATGGCCAGGGCACGGGCGATGCATACACGCTGCAACTGACCGCCGCTCAGTTCATGCGGATAGCGGGAGATGAACGCGGCCGGCAGGCCCACCTGCTCCAGCAGCTCACAGATCCGGGCGCGTCGGTCCACACGCTGGCCCGTACTGCGTTCCAGGGCCCGCAAGGACTCCCCGATGATATGTTCCACCCTGAAACGGGGATTGGCCGAAGATGTATAGTCCTGAAAGACGACGGAAAGGCTGTGGTGCAGGGCGGCAGCCTCGCGGGCGGAGCGTCTGGCATACAGATCCAGCCCGTTGATGCGCACTGTGCCCCGCTCCGGTTTGAGCAGGCCGGAAAGCACACGCCCCAGCGTGCTCTTGCCGCTGCCGGACTCACCGATGATGCCCAGGCATTCCCCCTCGCGGAGGCTCAGGGAGATGCCGCGCAAGACCTGCTGCCGTTCCCGGCCGAACAGGCTTTTCTGGTTTTCCTTTTTGAATGAGACGTGGATGTCGTCTGCGTGGAGCAGTGTGTTCATGCGGGTATCCTTCCGGGGACAGGAGCATGCAGCGCATCCAGGAAGCGGTGCATGACGGCCCTGTGCTGTTTGATGAGGTGTCTGGTGTAGGTGTCCGTGGCGTTGTCGAAGATCTCCTGTGCCGTACCGCTTTCCACCGCCTTGCCGTCATGCATGACGATGAGCCTGTCAGCGATGAGCGACAGCACGCCGAGGTCATGCGAGATGAAGATCATGGAGACTTCCCCGCGCTGCTTGATGCGCAGGAATTCCTGCATGATGGCATACTGGCTGATGGAGTCGATGGCTGTCGTTGGCTCGTCGGCAATGATCAGCGAAGGCTGCATGCAGATGGCCAGCCCGATCATGACGCGCTGCAACATGCCGCCCGAGAGCTGGTGCGGGTACTTGCGCAGCACGTCCGCCGGGTCGTGGATGCGCATCAGGCGAAGGATGTCCTCCATCCTTTTTTGCAGGGGCCTGCCTTTCAGGGCGGTGTGCTCCTGCAGGGTCCCGGCCATCTGCTCCCCGATGCGGTACAGGGGATCGAAGCAGGACATGGGATTTTGCAGGACCATGCTGATCTTGCCGCCCCGCAGGCGGCGCAGCTGCTCCGGTGTCTGGCTCAGCAGGGGCTTGCCTTCAAAGCGGGAACTGCCGGTGACCTGGAAGTTGTCGTCCAGCAGGCCCAGCAGGGCCTTGCAGGTCATGCTCTTGCCGCTGCCCGATTCTCCCAGGATGCCCAGGCATTCTCCCCTGGCCACGGAAAAGGAGACCCGGTCCACCAGCTGCACCAGACGCTTTCCCTGTCGGAAGTGGACGGACAGGTCCCTGACGGTGAGGATATCGTTCATTGGCGCACCTCCTTGGGATCGAGGGCGTCGCGCAGGCAGTCGCCCAGCATGTTGAAGGCCCCTACCAGCACCACCACGGCGATGCCGGGGACGATCATCTGCTCGGGGTTGGAGACCATGACGTTCTTGGCTTCATTGAGCATGGCGCCCCATTCGGGCACAGGGGCCTGGACGCCCAGCCCGAGGAAGGAAAGGGTAGAGATGTTGAGGATGGCCCATCCCGTATCCAGCGAGGCCAGTACGGCCAGTTCAGCGGCGATGCAGGGAAGCATGTGCCGGGTGAGGATGTAGAAGTTTCCGGAACCGATGCTGCGGGAGAAAAGCACGAAGTTCATGCCCGTATACTTGATGGTCGCAGTCCGGATCATGCGGGCGTACCAGGCCCATTTGATAAAGATGCTGGCAATGACCACATTGCGGATGTCCACCCCCAGCAGGGCGACCACGGCCAGGATGATGATCTGGCTGGGGAAGGAGAGCATGACGTCCACCACACGCATGATGACTTCATCCACCGTGCCGCGGAAGTAGCCTGCGGTGATGCCCATGATCACGCCCAGCCCGATGGTGCCCAGCATGGTCAGCAGGGAAAGGAAGAGCGTGGGCCGTATGCCGAAGAGCATGCGCGAGAACACGCAGCGCCCCAGATGGTCCGTGCCCAGGGGATATTGCCAGGAGGGGCTGTCGAATTTGTTGAGGATGTCGTTGGCATAGGGATCGTTGGGCGCCACCCACGGAGCAAAGATGCCCAGCAGGGCCGTGACCAGGACGATCCCCATGCACAGCAGGGCCATGGGATTCTTGAAAAGTTGTTGCAACATTTACGCTTTCCTTTCGCGCAGGCGCGGGTCGGCCACATACTGCAGGATGTCGAAGAACAGATTGAAGAAGACAAAAAGCACGCCTACCAGCAGCACATAGGCCTGGATGACCGGATAGTCGCGATTGAAGATGGAGGCGATGCACAGGCGCCCCACACCCGGCCAGGCGAACACGTTCTCCACCACGATGGTGCCGGCGATGAGCTGGGGGATGCTCATGCCGATGGCGGTCACGCAGGATTGCAGGGAGTTCTTCAGGATATGGCGTACGAGGATGCTGCGCTGCTTCAGGCCGAGGGCCTGGGCATAGAGCACATAATCCTCGCGCATGTTTTCCAGTATGTTGTTGCGGATCAGGCGGATATAGGTGGAGATGTAGCTCAGCGCCACGGTGAAGGCCGGCAGGATAAGGCTGGAAAAGCCCCCGTAGCCGCTGGTGGGCAGCAGGTCCAGCTTGATGCTGACGATCCAGATGAGCAGCAGGCCTACCCAGTAAACGGGCATGGCCGTGGTGGCAAAGACCACACCGCGCATGATGCGGTCGAACCATGTGTCCTTGTAGACGGCGCTCAGGAAGCCGATGGGCAGGCTGAGCACGATGACGTAGACCAGCGAGAGCCCGGCCAGTTCCAGGGTGGCCGGCAGACAGCGGCCTATCTCGCCCAGCACCGTCCGGGCAGGATTGGTGTAGCTCACGCCCAGGTCGAAGTGCAGGCAATCCCAGAGCCAGTGGGCATAGCGCACCAGAAAGGGCTGATCCAGACCCAGTTCGGCACGGGTCTGGGCGATGAGTTCTTCCGTGATGATGGGGGTCTGGCGGATGCGCAGGGCCACCTCGGCAGGGTCGGAAGGGATAAGGTTGATAAAGACGAAGCACAGGAAGGATATGCCCAGCAGCAGGGGCACGGTGGCCAGCAGGCGCATGATGATGTAGTTTTTCATGAGGCGATCCGGGCGGGAAAGGCGGGGAAGGGCCGGCCTGTGGCGGGATAGCCCTTCCCTGCGGGGACTTCCGTCCCGCTATTTCCCTTCAAAGTACATTCTGGTGAACGGCACTTCGTACTGGGTCTGGTTGAAGCCCACCCCCTTGAGACGCCTGGTGAAGAGCGCCTTGTTGGTCTCGTAGGTCAGGGGGATGTAGATGGCATCCTCATGCAGATGGGTCAGGGCAAAGGTGAAAAGCTCCTGCCTGCGGATCGGATCGGTGGAGGACATGATTTCCGTGATGGCCGCATCGATCTGGGCCTTGTCGGGCAGGGAAAGCTGGGCGGCATAATCACCGTAGACGCGCTGGCGCATGGCGGCCATGGAAGATTGCGGGTCGTAAGGCATGCCCCAGCAGATGTTGAAGATCATGTCGAACAGGCCGTTCTTCATGTTGTCGCGATAGGACTGTTCTTCCTCGCCGCGCAGGCTCACCTTGATGCCGAGCTTGCCGTATTCATGCTGCAGGTATTCGGCGATGGTCTTTTCCGTCACGCTGTTGCTGTTGTAGAGCAGCCCCAGCTCCATGCGCTTGCCGTCCTTCTGGCGAATGCCGTCGGAGCCCGGCTTCCAGCCGGCCTCGTCCAGGATCCTGGCGGCCTTGGCCATGTCATATTCGTAGGGTTTCAGATCGATGTCGCAATAGGGGACACTGCGGGCATACAGCGTATCTGCGGGAAGTTCGGTATTGTGGAACACCCCCTTGGCGATGGCGACACGGTTGGTGGCATGCTGCAGGGCCTTGCGGACATGGATGTCGGCAAGCACGGGATTCTGCCCGTTGAGGACGATGTGCCGGATGGACGTGGGGGCGGAAAGGGCAACGCCGAACCCTTTGCTGTCCTTGTATTTGTTCAGGGTATCGGCATCCAGCATGTTCTTGCCCCAGATCAGGTCGATCTCGCCTTTTTCCAGAGCCAGGATGCGGGTCTGGTTGTCGGGGATGACCTTGACCACCACACGCTTGATCTTGGGCTGTTCGCCCCAGTAGTTCTCGTTGGCCTTGAACACGGCGTATTCGTCCGTGACGACCTTGGTCAGCTTGTAGGGCCCGGTTCCCACATAGGCCGTCACGCCGTTCTTGGTGGATCCGTTTTTCATGGCCTTGGGCGAGACGATGGCAAAGGGACGGGTCACGCCCAGTTCCGTAAGCATGGGCCAGTACGGCGCCTTCATGAAGATGCGGAAGGTCTGGGCATCAGGTGCGTCCACCTTTTCCAGCAGGTGCATCATCTCCAGCCAGGTATGGCGGGCACGGTTTTCCAGGATGGCATCGAAGTTGGCCTTGATGGCAAAAGCATCGCACGGGGTCCCGTCAGTGAACATGACGCCCTTGCGGATATGGAAGGTGTAGACTTTGCCGTCGGCAGAAATATCCCAGCTTTCGGCCAGGCAGGGCTTGTAACCGTCGGCCGTGATGTCCACCAGGGTCTCGAAGATCATTTCCTGGGCATACATCTCACCGGCATACAGGTGGGGATTGAGATCACGGACATCCCGGTAATTGACAAAATTCAAGGTGTCGGTGGTAGTACCCGTGGCCCGGGCATCAAGGCCGGGAAAAAGGAATGTCCCTGCCAGGGCAAGAGAGAAGGCCAGCTTGCCGAAAGTGGAATGAATGGTCATGCAGTCCGTCCTTTGTTATAGAATAAAAATTCATTTTCATTTCCAATGGACTCTATGCTATAACCTTCTGATGCCGCAAAATACTTTTTTCCCATTACCCGTGATAGGAAAGGAGAATCACGGCAGGGCGGAGCATGGATATCCCAGGAGCCCTTCAGGCGCTGGGGCAAAGGTAGAGTACGGACTGACTGGAACCTGCGTGGATGCGAACGGGGTGGCCCAAGACGAAGTACCTGATAGAGGAACATCCGGTAAGGATGCACACAGGACCGGCATCGTGGGCTACTCCCGCAGCCGCAGGGAGCAGGCCGCGGCAGGAGAGTCACCGCTTTCGGCCGTGTCTGCCGGTTTGCGCGGCGTGTGGTACAGGCGGGCCATGGCAGAGACCGTTTTTTTGATCTCCCTGCGCAGCCAGTCCGGGGCCAGCACCTGGGCCCTGTCAGCAAAGCCCAGCACCCAGGAAAGACACTCCGCTTCGTTATGCGCCCTGATAGGCAGCGTGACGGAACCGTCGTCATGCATTTCGCAACGCTGGTCCCGGCTCCAGCAGCGTTCGGCCGCATAGGTGGCGGCCTCCGGGGCAAAGCGCAGGCTGACTTCGAAAGGTTCTTCTTCCATTTCCATGATGCCAGCCCCTCGCCGGACGGTGCGGGGATGTCCGGCAGGGAGGCAGAGCTGCGTCCGGTGACGCGACTGGCCGTGATGCGATGCAGCGCCAGCAGGGTCGTATCGTCGAACAGACACTCCACCGGACCGTCATCCGTGACCATATAGCCTTGCACGAAAAGGCTCTCGCGATAGGCCAGCAGGCGCAGCGACGCATACTGCCAGGTCTTTTCCTGCCGGTGCAGAGCGGCACGGTAGCTCACGGTACAGACGCTGCGCGCTTGCATGGCCTGGGTCAGACAGTCCAGCGTGGCCGCAAAGGGGGCGTAGTCGATATGGCCCTTGCTCAGCCGACAGCCGATACCGCCTGGCGGCAGGCTCTCTGTGTCCGGCAGCCGGGCGGCCGCCTGATACGGGCTGTCACACATGACGCGGTGCATGTCGTCCGGCAGACAAAAAAGGCGTACCGGTATCCGGTACGCCTTTCGTGTTTCGTGCG
>NZ_JBNPNC010000016.1:0-50883 GCF_050314315.1 Desulfovibrio sp. SGI.102
CGAGGGAGACTTATGTCTCATTTTCAAACCCGCGTCAAGAACTTTTTTGCCATCCGGAAAAATTTCTTTTTCCGTCGTCCTTTCGGACGTGGCCAGCTCGTTGGCGCGAACGGCTTTATGCGCCTTTTCAACTCCACCGTCAAGCATTTTTCCGCAAAAAAATTTATGGTTTTGCTCCCTGCTGACTGATTATTCAATCAACATACCGAAAAGACACAGAAAAATGTTTTATTTTTTTGCAAGCTATCAGTTTTCCTCACGCGCAAGGTCTCCCATTGAGAGCGGAAGGAATCACCGATCTGCCTGCTTTCAACAATCTCTGCTTCCTACCGTTTTCCCTACTTTTCCCTGTGACACAAACATACCAGGGCATATGACACTGCCTTATCCCTTTACCAGGAAGATAGCGGCCATCCAGATTTCATTCGTGTTCCAGTGCAACGCCAGAAACAGCAGGAGAGAGATGCATGCCTCCCCTGCGGCCCTGGTAATCCCTTCCCCCTCTCTAACAAGAGCCTTCGGCAGCTTTGAACGGCAAGCCTGCGAGATAAGGCACGACAGGAATTCCTTTTGGGATTTTCACTCTGGGAGAGAAGGTTTTCGTAGGCTGCCGGGGAGCAACCCTGCAGTACGGAGAAAACACAGAAGCCCGTCATCTTTCAGCAGCACCGGACAGAAGCCCCATACCCGGGAGCGAAGAGCCTTCGAGCATCAGACAGCCACCAAACAGGGATTTATTCGTACAACAAAAAAGGCGGCCACCGAAGTGACCGCCCTGAATATGCACCTGCTCGCTCTGCTCTACTTGGCAAAGCCCATGGCACGGCGTTCGCGGATGACCGTCACTCGGATCTGGCCCGGGTAGGTCAGATTCTTTTCGATCTTTTCCGCGATGTCCTTGCACAGCAGATAGGTGGCATCGTCATCCACATTGTCGGGATTGACCATGACACGGATCTCGCGGCCCGCCTGGATAGCGTACGCCTTGGACACGCCCTCGAAGCTGGTGGCGATGCCTTCCAGTTCTTCCAGACGTTTGACGTAGTTCTCCAGCAGTTCCTTGCGGGCGCCGGGACGGGCACCGGAGATGGAGTCAGCCGCCTGCACCAGCACGGCCAGAGCCGTCGAGGGGCGCTGATCCTCATGGTGCGCGGCGATGGCGTGGACGATGTCCTTGCCTTCGTTATACTTTTTGGCGATATCGGCGCCAATGAGGGCATGGGGCCCTTCGACCTCATGGTCGACGGCCTTGCCGATATCATGCAGCAGACCGGCACGCTTGGCCTTTTTGACATCCATGCCCAGCTCCGCGGCCATCATGCCGCACAGGGCGGAGACCTCCAGGGAATGCTGCAGCACGTTCTGGGTGAAGGACGTACGGTAGCGCAGCTGCCCCAGCAGGCGGATGATCTCGGGATGGATGCCGTGGACCCCGGCATCGAACGTGGCCTGTTCGCCCACTTCGCGCACCTGAGCATCCAGTTCCTGTTCACATTTCTGGACGATGTCCTCAATGCGGGCGGGATGGATGCGGCCATCCTGGATCAGACGTTCCAAAGCCATCTTGGCCACCTGACGACGCAGGGGGCTGTAGGCGGACAGGATGACGGTCTCCGGCGTGTCGTCGATGATGAGGTCCACACCGGTCGCGGCTTCCAGCGCACGGATGTTGCGCCCTTCACGACCGATGATGCGTCCTTTCATATCCTCGCTGGGCAGGGAAACCGCCGTGACGGTCTGCTCGTTGACGTAGTCGCCGGCATAACGCTGGATGACGTTGCACAGGATCTCCTTGGCCTTGCGGTCGGCGGTCTCCTTGGCTTCCGTCTCGATCTGGCGGATCATCTTGGCCGATTCGTGGCGGGTCTTGGCCTCCACCTCGGCAAACAGACGGGCCTTGGCTTCTTCCGCCGTCAGGCCGGCGATCTCGGAAAGACGCTGCTCTTCTTCATCGATGCGCGTCTGCAGGAACTCTTCCGACTCGGCCAGCTGGCGTTCCTTGCGGGCCAGATCCTTTTCAGCGGCGAGGAGCTCATGCTCCTTGGCGGTGGCTTTTTCCAGTTTTTCTTCCAACCGGCCGCCCATCTCTTCAAGCTTGCGTTCACGCAGTTTGACTTCGCGCTCGCGCTCCTTGAATTCGTTTTCCAGCTCTCGCTTCTGGTTAAAAAGGTCATCCTGCCCCTGGATGAGGATTTCCTTTTTTTGCGCCTGGGCCTCCTTGCGCGCTTCTTCCACAATGCGTTTGGCCAGCTCGTCAGCATCGCCGATGCGCTTGGTGGTCACACTTTTGTGCACCAGCGCACCGACCAGCAGGCCGACCACAGCGGCCAGGGCCAGCCATACAATATCCATAAAATCCATAACCATCCTCTATAATCAACGGGAATCACCCGGGTATCATAAATGGCGGAAGCCAGCCTCCGCACGAGGTCTACTGGCGGAGGGCTGGCTTCTGACCGCAAAAACGGCATAAGGATGGCTGCAGGCAAAGACCACGCCGAAGCGTGCAAGGAGTACGGTGCAGGACAGAAAAAAATCCCCAGAGCGCCGTGTCATGACTTCGATGCAGAACCTGGTTTCCCAGGGGGGGGCCGTGTACTTTTCTACAGGCTTCCCGTAAACGGGCGTGCTCACAAAAAGCAGGGACAGCTCCCGATTTTATGCTTGTAAGGTCAGCACCGAGTCATAAATCACGCACACTCCAGGGAAATATGCTGTCATTGATGACTTAAACGGACTCTTCTTTTATCTTTGAAAGCATGGTCTCGATGCGATTCTGCACATCGTCCAGCTTTTTTTGCGATTGCAACAAATCATCCGCCAGACCAAGAGCCAGAACAGTCAGCAGAATATCTTTGTTACTCTGCATACCGTGTGACCTCAGTTTCTGGTCTGCAAACCGTTCTTCCACAAGAGCGATGGCCTCACGCACACGCTCCATATCGGCACTGTGGCGGAATGTGACCGCAGTACCAAGAACGGTAAGGTTAAAGTGTTCTTGACTCACTCGAAAACCTACTCGGCGCTTTCATGCTCCTGGATAAGTCTCAGCAGAGCATCCATGCGGTTGATGGCATCGCCCCGCACCTGTTCTTCTTTGTTCAGGTTCTCGCGCAGTTCGCGGTTTTCTTCTTCCAAAGACATCTTCGCGGCGATAGTGGCCTCAAGTTCGGAGTGGAGACGACGAGTCTCCGCCAGAAGCTGGGCTTTCTGCTCCAAAAGGGCCAGTACCTGCGTTTCAAGTTGCTCTAGTGCTTCCATGATTCTGGGTATAGCACTGCCCCATGCCGATGGCAAGGCGGCCCATGCGGCAAATCACGATTTCATGCAAAGATAATCAACTGTTTTTCCTTGCTATTCAACGAAATTTCCTTTTCTGGAAAAAGAAAAAACTTTTCCTGCATATCAGAAAAAAAGAGGGAGGCACCGGGCCTCCCCCAAAGGATTTTTTGCCTGGAACTCTCCCGCCGGGCAGGAAGAATCAGACGGATAGAGCCTGACTGACGCCACGGCATGGCCGGGCAGTCTTGCCTGCAGCGGAAAAGTTTCTGGTGGCGCTTTTCATGCTCCCAAAGGAGCTAGATGGATTTGCGCGGCAGGTTCTTCTGCCGGCCGCGGGCGATGCCCATCTCGCCATCGGGCACGTTCTTGGTGATGACCGAGCCCGCCCCGATCAGCGCGCCGTCGCCCACACGCACCGGAGCCACCAGGGCCGTATTGCTGCCGATAAAGGCCCCTTCGCCGATGGTGGTCTTGAACTTGTGCTTGCCGTCATAGTTGCAGGTGATGGTGCCCGCACCGATATTGGTGCCCGCGCCGATCTCGGAATCCCCCAGATAGGTCAGGTGATTGGCTTTGGCGCCCTTGCCCAGACGGGATTTTTTGAGCTCCACGAAGTTGCCCACATGCGAGGCTTCTTCCAGCACGGCGCCGGGCCGCAGACGGGCATAGGGCCCCACCAGGGCGGCCTCGCCCACATGGGCATCCTCGAAATGGCAAAAGGAGCGGATCTCCGCCCCGGCCTCGATGACGGTATCGCGCATCACGCAATGGGAGTCGATACGGGCGCCCCGACGCACCACGCTGCGGCCGTAGATCTCGCACGGGCCCGTGATCTGCGCACCCGGCTCCACCGTGGCCAGCGGGCTGATCCGTACCAGCGCGGGCGCATGCAGCATCACGCCGGAACGCAGCAGGCCGTCCACCACACGTTCACGCAAAAATTCTTCGCTGCGGGAAAGTTCCAGAGGCGAATTGACGCCCATCAGGCTCTCGTCCCGGCCGCACTGCACACCCTGCACCTTGCAGCCTTCGGCCACAGCCAGGGAGATGAGATCGGTGATGTAGTATTCGCCGCTCTTGTTGGCATTGCCGATGCGCGGCAGCAGACGGACAGCTAGGTCCAGACGCACGCAGTACATGCCCGCATTGACCTCATGCGGTTCGGGCCCGTACAGCGCGGGATCATAGTCCTTGGCCTCCACGATGGCCCGCACGCTGCCGTCGGCGGCACGCACCACCCGGCCATAGGCGGCGGGATCGTCCAGCTCGATGGTGGCAAAGGCCAGATCAGCCCCTTCCGAGGCCTCCACGAAATGACGCACCACGTCCTCGGAGAGCAGCGGCGTATCGCCGTTGACCACCAGCACGCGCTCGCACTGCCCTTCCAGCGCGGGCATGGCCTGCATCAGCGCATGGCCCGTGCCCAGCTGCTGTTCCTGGTGCACGAAGGAAGCCTCCGGGAAGGCAGCCTCCACCATGCCCGCCTGATGGCCCACCACCACCAGCACACGCCCATCGAACACGGGGCGGACGGCTTCCAGCACGTAGCGCAGCATGGGTTCGCCCAGAACGGTCTGCAATACTTTGGGTTTGTCGGAATGCATGCGGGTGCCCTTGCCCGCGGCCAGAATAAGGGCGGCTGTCTGCAACATGGTGGCTCCTTGCAAAAAAGATGGAAAGAAAATAGCCCCTCAGCCCGCAAAGGGCAAGCTGATGGATACGAGGGGGAAGGGGAGGACCTTTTGAAAAAGGCCTCCCCTTCCCCCTCGAGCTCCCCCTTCCCTACCCGAAAACTTTTATTCTGAAGGATGGCAGGCAGGATAGGGGCCGGGAGCAGACACGCGGCCGCAGGTCCCCGGCAGGAAGACGGCTGTCCCGGACAAAGGGGAATGCTTTTGGCAAAAGCTGCCTTTTGGAATCATGGCGATACGAAAAAGGCGGCCCCGAAGGGCCGCCTTTGCTGTGCGGGATCATCCCGGCAGGCTGGCAGACAGCCATGCCGGAGCATTTTTTTCAGGCTCAGGCGTTCTGGAAGACCAGTTCGCCATCGCGCACATCAATCTGGACAGCCTGACCATCCAGGATGCGGCCGCTGACCAGCTCACGGGCCAGAGGCGTTTCCACGTACTGCTGCACGTAGCGCTTGAGCGGACGGGCGCCATACACGGGATCGTAGGCTTCGCCGGCGATGAACTCGCGGGCGGCATCCGTAATGCCCAGCGTGATCTTGCGTTCTTCCAGACGCTTGCGCAGGCGATCCATCTGCAGGTCCACGATGCGCGTCACCTGGTCACGCCGCAGGGGCAGGAAGAGCACAGTCTCGTCCACACGGTTCAGGAATTCCGGCCGGAAGTGGCGGCGCAGCTCTTCCATCACCGCATCACGGGCGCCTTCCTTCAGGCTGCCGTCCTCACCGATGCCGTCCAGCAGATGCGGCGAACCGATGTTGGACGTCATGATGACGATGCAGTTGCGGAAGTCCACGGTACGGCCCTGACTGTCGGTCAGACGGCCATCGTCCAGCAGCTGCAACAGGGTGTTGAAGACGTCGGGATGGGCTTTTTCGATCTCGTCGAACAGCACCACGGAGTACGGCTTGCGGCGCACGGCCTCGGTGAGCTGACCGCCTTCGTCATAGCCCACATATCCTGGAGGCGCACCGATGAGGCGGGACACGGAGTGCTTTTCCATGTACTCGCTCATGTCCAGACGCACCATGTTGTCCTCGGTATCGAACAGGGCCTCGGCCAGGGTCTTGCACAGTTCGGTCTTGCCCACGCCCGTGGGGCCCAGGAAGATGAACGAACCCGTGGGACGCGAGGGGTCGGACAGACCGGCACGGGCACGCAGCACGGCGTCGGCCACGGCCTGCACGGCTTCGTCCTGGCCCACCACACGCTTGTGCAGCTGATCGGCCAGATGCAGCAGCTTTTCGCGTTCGGATTCCATGAGCCGGGTCACCGGGATGCCGGTCCACTTGGCCACGATCTCGGCCACGTCGTCGGGACGTACTTCTTCCTTGAGCAGGCGCGGTCCGTCGGCACCGGCGGCAGCGGAGGCATCGGCCAGCTGCTTTTCCAGGGCCAGCAAGGTGGAGTACTTGAGCTCGGCGGCCTTGTTGAGGTCATAGGCCCGTTCGGCCTGCTCGATGGCCAGCTTGGTCTGCTCGATCTTTTCCTTGATGCCGCGCACGCTGTCGATGGCGTTCTTTTCCTTTTCCCACTGCTGGCGCAATTCGCCCTGCTGCACCCGCAGCTCGCCCAGTTCGCTTTCCAGCTTTTCCAGACGGTCACGGGAGGCGGCGTCGGTCTCGCGGCGCAGGGCCTCGCGCTCGATCTCCAGCTGCATGACCTTGCGGTTCACCTCGTCCAGGTCGGACGGCAGGGAGTCGATCTCGGTACGGATCAGGGCCGCGGCCTCGTCGATGAGGTCGATGGCCTTGTCCGGCAGCTGACGGTCCGTGATGTAGCGGTGCGACAGGGTCACGGCCTCCACGATGGCGGAGTCGCTGATACGCACGCCGTGGTGGACCTCAAAACGTTCCTTCAGGCCACGCAGGATGGAGATGGCGTCCTCCACCGTGGGCTCGTCCACCAGCACGGGCTGGAAACGGCGTTCCAGGGCCGGGTCCTTCTCGATGTACTTGCGGTACTCGTCCAGGGTGGTGGCGCCGATGCAGTGCAGTTCGCCACGGGCCAGCATGGGCTTGAGCAGGTTGCCCGCGTCCATGGAGCCTTCGGTCTTGCCAGCGCCCACGATGGTGTGCAGCTCGTCGATGAAGAGGATGATCTTGCCTTCGCTCTTCTCCACTTCATTGAGCACGGCCTTGAGGCGTTCCTCGAACTCGCCGCGGTACTTGGCACCGGCGATCAGCGCGCCCATGTCCAGGGCGTAGAGCTTGTGACCGCGCAGGCCCTCGGGCACGTCGCCCTTGACGATACGGAAGGCCAGGCCTTCCACGATGGCCGTCTTGCCCACCCCGGCCTCACCGATGAGCACGGGGTTGTTCTTGGTACGACGGGACAGGATGCGCACCACACGGCGGATCTCGGCATCACGGCCGATGACCGGGTCCATCTTGCCCTGACGGGCGGCTTCCACCAGGTCACGGGCGTACTTGCTCAGGGCCTCCACCGTATCTTCGGGGTTGGGGCTGGTCACCCGCGCACCGCCGCGCAGGCTCTCCATGGCCTGGCCGAAACTGGCACGGCTGATGTTGTATTCCTTGAAGACCTCGCCCAGCGGCGTGCCGGGCGCATTCTCGGCCAGCGCGGCGAACAGATGGTCCACGCTGACGTATTCGTCCTTCATGCGCCGGGATTCGTTTTCGGCGTCGCCCAGCACCTTGGCCAGACGCTGGGTGATGGAGATGCGGTTGGGGTCCATGCCGCCGCCGGAGACGGAGGGACGCTTGCGCAGTTTTTCCTCCACGGCTACGGCCAGAGCGGCGGTCTGCACGCCCATCTGATCCAGGATGCGGGGCACGATGCCCTGTTCCTGACGGATCAGGGCCAGCGCCAGATGCTCGCTGTCGATATCCTGATGGCCCATGCCCACGGCGATGCTTTGCGCCTGGGTCACGGCCTCGCGGGCTTTTTCCGTGAATTTGTTGATGTCCATATATCCTCCACGATGCCGCTATGGACGGGGCCCGTGCGCACACGGGCCGCCCCACGGCGGAAGGTAAGCAAAATCGATTTTTTTGTGCGCGGGCTGCGCAGGCGGACGGAGGCGGGCTCCAGAGGGCCCGGAGTGTCCGGGCGGCGGCGCAAGGCCGGGTGGGGTCTGCGGGCCGCCGCGACGGATCCGTATCCGCGGGCTTCCCGGCACAGGGGATCAGTCTTCCAATCCCTGCAGTTCGCGCACCTTGTGCTCCAGAGCGTCGATGCGCTCCAGCAGGTCCACGATGATGGTGCCGCCCACCACGGGCAGCTCAAAGTCGCAGCAGATGCGTTCCAGTTTGCGCACACGGTAGATGTCCGCATCCCGGAAGAACTGGTCGGAGCCTTCCGTGCGGCTTTCCAGCCAGCCCAGGGCCAGCAGCTCACGCAGCCGCTCGGGCGCGATGCCGGTGCTTGCCATGAATTCTTCGCACGCCATGACCACGGTGGTCATGTCGTCTCTGTCAGACGTGCTCATATCACAACCTCCATCCTAGCCGCGGGCCCGGAAGGACGACTTGTCCGCCAGCTGCTGCCACAGGGCCTTCTCTTCATCCGAAAGCTGCTCAGGCACCCGGATCATCACGCGGGCCAGCAGGTCGCCGCGATGCTGTGCCGAACCAAGTCCCTTGCCGCGCAGGCGGAACTTGCGCCCCGAGGACGAACCGGCGGGGATGTTCATCTCCACCTGCCCTTCCAGGGTGGGCACGGGCACCCGGGCGCCCAGGGCCGCTTCCCACGGGGCCAGGACCACGTCGCACTGCAGGTTGTCGCCGTCCACCTTGAACACGGAATGCGGCAGATAACGCACCCGCAGGAACAAATCGCCGGGCGCACCGCCGGGAGCGGGCTCGCCCTGTCCGCCCAGACGCAGCTTGGCGCCTTCGCGGATGCCGGAAGGCACGTTCACTTCCAGCGTCTTGGGGCCGAAGGCCGTCTGCAGGTTCACGCTGCGGCGGCCGCCGCGGGCCACTTCTTCCAGCGTCAGGGGCAGTTCGGCCTCCACGTCACGGCCGCGACGCGGCTGCTGCTGACGGAAACCGCCGAACGGATCACCGCCGAAACGGCTGCCGCGCCCGCCGAACAGGGTCTCGAAAAAGTCCGAGAAGCCTGCACCGTCGAAGTTCTGGCCGTTGAAGTTGAAGTGCATATTTTCAAAGCCCGGAGCGCCCTGGAACTGCTGGCCATGCTGCCAGTTGGGGCCGAGCTGATCGTACATACGCCGCTTTTCAGGGTCTTTGAGCACTTCGTAGGCTTCGTTGATATCCTTGAATTTGTCTTCGGCCTGCTTGTTGCCCGGATTCAGGTCCGGGTGGTACTTGCGGGCCAGCTTCTTGTAGGCTCTGGCGATCTCGTCCGCACCGGCGGAACGCTCCACGCCCAGAAGTTTGTAATAATCCTTGTATTCTACTGCCATGATGCTCTCCCCCAATCGGGTCTTCTTGCCAATAGGTAAGACGTTCTTGCCCGGTGTCAAGAAACCGTCACACAAAAAATATTCCCCGGCGCTCAACCGGGCCAGCCGGGGACAATGACCTGCCGGGGCCCTCCCGTCGGCCAGGGGCCGCTTCCAGACGACCGGCCCCTGTCCGGCAGGGCCTTCTTGTGCAGACCGGCCGCGCTCTTGCGGGCGCAGGCTCCGGCAGGCGGGAGCGCACAAAAAAAGCCGGGAAGGACCAACGTCCCTCCCGGCCGTGAATCACCATCCGGTGTGGCTGGAGCAACTAGACGATGCCGTGCTCACCGGGCTTTTCGTACACGGGGCGCTCCTGCTGGTGCACGTAGAATTCCGTGTCGCCCAGGGCCAGCAGAACGGCCGAGGACACATAGATGGACGACGCCGTACCCACGAACACGCCGATGAGCATGGTCAGGGCAAAGTCGTGGATCACGCCGCCACCCAGCAGGTACAGGGCCAGGGTCGCCACAAAGGTGGTACCACTGGTCAGGATGGTACGGGACAGGGTCTGGTTGACGCTGCGGTTGATGAGGGCGTCCAGGGGCTGCTTGGGCGCGGCACGCAGGTTTTCGCGCAGCCGGTCATAGACGATGATGGTGTCGTTGAGCGAGTAACCCACCAGGGTCAGCAGGGCCGCCATGACGTTGAGGTCGATCTCCACGCCCATGAGCGACAGCAGGCCCACCGTGATGAAAACGTCATGGATGAGGCCCACCAGGGCGCCCAGAGCGAAGTTGAGCTTGAGGACGAAGCAGACCACCAGGGTGATGCCCAGGGCCACCAGCACCAGCCAGCCCATGCTCAGGCCCGTGAGGCCGGCCAGGTACATGCCGCCCCAAAGGACGGCAGCCATGGCCACACCGGCCATCCAGCGCTGTTCGAAGCGGCCGGAGATGTACACGGCGATGAGCAGGGTCGCGTAATACAGGGCGCCCAAGGCCTTGTTGGTCAGGTCGTCACCGACCTTGGGGCCCACCATCTCAAGGCGCTGGATCTCCACGTCATTGCCGGGGAAGGCCTTGGCCAGGGCGGTCAGCACGTTGGTGCGCAGCGCCGCGGCATCGGTGTTCTCGGCAGAGGAAAAGCGCAGCAGGTAGTCGCGCGTGCCCTCACCGAAGCGCTGGGTGCTGATGCCCGGCAGTTCGGGCACATCCAGGCTCTTCTTCAGTACTTCGTCTTCCACAGGCTGGGCGAACTGCACCTGCACGATGACGCCGCCGGCGAAGTCGATGCCCATGCGCAGGCCATTGCCCCACAGCGCCGAGCCCAGACCCACCAGAAGCAGCAGGATCGAGATGGCGTAGGCGATGTGGCGCTTGCCGATAAAATCTATCTTGGTGTCATGCTTGATGAATGCGAAAGCCATGATTCTCTCCCGGCCAGCCTAGATGCTGATGCCCTTGGGGCCGCACTTGCGCGCCCAGTATTCAAAGATGGCCCGCGACACAAAAATGGCCGTGAACATGGAGGCCACGATACCCAGCGACAGAGTGACCGCAAAACCGCGGATGGGGCCCGTACCGAACTGGTACAGGATCACCGTGGCGATGATGGTGGTCAGGTTCGAGTCGGTGATGGAAATGGTGGCGCGCTCGAAACCGGCCTTGACGGCCGCCAAGGGCGAGAGCCCCAGATGCAGTTCCTCGCGTATGCGCTCGTAGATCAGCACGTTGGCGTCCACGGCCATACCGATGGTCAGCACGATACCGGCGATGCCGGGCAGGGTCAGGGTGGCGCCGAAGCCGGCCATGCCCGCCATGACGATGAGCATGGTGAAGCAGAGCATGATGTCGGCGATGACACCGCTCATGCCGTAGTAGATGGCCATGAACACGACCACAGCGGCGGCACCCACCAGAGCGGCGTTGATGCCGCTGTCGATGGATTCCTGGCCCAGGGAAGGACCGACGGTGCGTTCTTCCAGCACCGACACGGGCGCGGGCAGCGAACCGGCACGCAGCACGATGGCCAGGTCCGTGGCTTCCTGCGTGGTGAACTGGCCGGTGATGACGGCGCGGCCACCGGCGATGCGCTGCTGGATCACGGGGGCGGAATAGACCTTGTCGTCCAGCACGATGGCCATGCGGCGGCCCACGTTTTCGCCGGTGACGTTCTCGAACAGGGTGGCGCCGCGGCTATTGAAGTTCAGGCTGACGCTGGCACGGTTCTTTTCGAAGGTGGGCTGGGCATCGGCCACGTCCTCACCGGAGAGCATGGCGTCCTTTTCCACTGCGATCAGGCGCGTGGCGGTCTCGCTGCCGTCGTGGCCTTTTTCCAGCAGGGGCAGGGCCATGACGCCGCTGGGCAGCACGGCCTTGTTGGGATCCACGTCGTCACGGACAAGGTGGAATTCCAGATGGGCGGTCTGGCCCAGGATCTGCACGGCACGGCGCGGGTCGGAAAGACCGGGCAGCTGCACCTGGATGCGGTTGCCTTCCTGCTTGCGGATGTCGGGCTCGGCCACACCGAACTGGTCGATACGGTTGCGGATGGTCCGCAGGGCCTGATCCAGCGCCATGTCCTCGATGCGGCTGATCTCTTCGGGACGGAATTCGGCCACATAGCGCAGACCGGCTTCCGTACGACGGGGCTCGCCCACATTCAGCTGGGGGAAATTCTTTTGCAGGATCTCCTGCAGCTTGGCTTCATCGTCCACACGGGGCAGGGCAAATTCCAGTTTGTCATTGCCCACCACGCGGGGATGCAGCACGACGATCTTCTCGTCCTTGGCAAGGCGGCGGATATCCTGCCCGGCCAGCGCCAGCGAGTTGCTGACAGCCTTGGCCACGTCGACGCCCAGGGTCAGGTGGATGCCGCCCTTCAGGTCCAGGCCAAGGTTGATTTTTTTGGATGGTAGGACGTTTTCCAGCGCCGTCCCGATATAGGGCACGCTGGGCAACGCGTAGACAAGGCACAGGCCGAACACGAGCAGGGCCACGGCCAAGCGCGAGCGCAAACCAATCATTGGGATACCTTCCGCACTTGATGGAGATGTCCGTAAAAACGGAAAGAGGCGGCCGGCCGGAGCCAGAACCGCCCGACACGGCCCGGCGCCTCCCTGCAAACAGGGCGGCGCCGGAGCCGCAACCATTACCGATTCCGAAACAAGAACGGAATGTTACTTCTTTTCTTCGGCCTTGGCTTCAGCCTTTTCGGCGCTCTTGCCGATCAGGCCGCCGATGGCGCCGCGGCTCATGCGCAGCTTGGCATCGCCACATTCGATGACCACTTCTTCTTCGCTGATTTCCATGATGCGACCGATCAGGCCGCTGCTGGTCATCACGTGGTCGCCGCGCTTCAGTTCGGCCAGCATCTGCTTGTGGGCCTTGGCGCGCTTCTGCTGGGGACGGATCAGCAGGAACCAGAAGATGGCGAACATCAGGATCAGGGGAACAAACTGCATCAGCATGTCGCCGCCGCTGGGGGCGGCGCCGCCGGCCTGGGGGGTACCCATGGCGAAAGCAACGGATTCAAACAACAAGACGAACCTCCAAAGGGATGCTGTAGGCAGGCCGCTTTCTATGCGGGATGCCCGGGGTAACAAATTTTCAGCGCGCAAGCATATCCTGCCGCAAAAAAACTTGCAAGCCCTTCTCCTGAGCGGGAAAAACGTCCTCCGCGCGGCAGGGGTGACGGTAAAAAACATGCCGGCAGGGGCGCTTCGTTCAGAAAAAATCGCCGCCGCAGGGCCGATTTGAACGACCGGGGACTGTGCAGTCTCTTTATTGAAGGAAAGCCCGGTGCCTGGGCCGCCATCCCGCCCGGGAAGCTCCCGCACAGAGACGACAGGCGGAAAAGCGAAGTTCCTACGCAAGCGGCCTTCGGAAAGGATCGCCCCTCCTCTGCTCCACCCGTCTGAGGGAAGAAAGACGCATCCCCTTCCTATCACCGGGGATGCCGCCCCGGTATCCCGAAAAGGCTCTCTGTACGGGGCGGACCTCAGCTTCCCAGCACGGCCCGGACGAAATTGCAGGCGATGCGCACCACCTCGTCCCGGCTCTCCCTGTGCGACAGGGGCAGATGCCCGCCGTGACGGCTGACCGTGCGCAGCACATGGGTCTCGGCCCTGCGGGACGCCGTGCAGATCCACTCCACGGCATTGCGGCGCGGGCAGCTGCTGTCATGCCAGAGCTGGACATAACAGACCGGGACATCGCAGGCGGGCAGCAGGGCCCGCAGCCGGGGCTGCTCATGGGCTATCTCGGCCATATGGCGCCAGCAGACCACCCGCTCGTGTCCCTGCCAGGGCGCGGTCTCCCGCGCGGCCTCACTGCGCGGGGAGCAGATCTCCACAGGTTGTCGCCAGGCTTTCCAGGCCAGCCGCCAGCGCAGGGCCCGTTCGCCCAGACGGCCGGGGCGGGACGACCAGTAGAGCGGCGCGGCGAAGACCAGCAGGCAGCGGGGCGCGGGCAACCCGGCCTCCCGGGCCCAAAAAAGCGTATCCAGAGCCAGCAGGCCGCCCAGGGAATAGCCCGCCAGCAGGGGCGGCTCCGGGCTTTGGCCCGCAAGGGCGGCATAGGCCTCATGGGCCGCCGCGCTCCACTGGTTCCAGTGGCTGCGTACGAAAGCCTCCCAGCCGGTGCCATGCCCCGGCAGACAGGGCGCATGGCATGCCACGCCCATCGTCGCCAGCTCTTGCGCCAGCGAATCCATATCAGCGGGCCCTCCACCCAGACCGTGCAGCAGCAGCGCGTCCATTCTTGCCCTCCCCGAAGCATGAGGATACAACTACGCCTGTTTTCCCGTCCGCAGACCTTAACCCGTCAGGAGCATCCATGCAAACCTGCGACACGCTTCTCCACGCCGGTGTCCTGCTGACCCAGGACGATGACCGGCGCGTCCTCGAAAACGCCGCCCTGGCCATTGATGGCGGGCGCATCGTCGCCCTAGGCTACAGCCAGGATGTGACAGCCGCATGGCAGGCACGTGAAATCCTCGACCTTTCCGGCATGCTCGTCATGCCCGGCCTTGTCAACGCCCACACCCACGCGGCCATGACCTTCCTGCGGGGCCTGGCCGACGACATGCCGCTCATGGACTGGCTGCAGCAGAAGATCTTTCCCGTGGAACAGGGCCTGACGCCCGATCTGGTGCGTCTGGGCAGCCTGCTGGGCTTTGCCGAGATGCTGCGCACCGGGACCACGTCCTGCGTGGACATGTACATCTTCGAAGCCGCCGTGCTGGAAGCGGCGGACAAGGCCGGTCTGCGCTGCCTGGCCGGTGAGGGCGTGTTCAATTTCCCCTCGGCCTGCTGCCCGGATGCCGATGCGGCCCTGGCCTGCACCCGGGAGATGGCGCAGCGCTGGGCCGGTCATGACCGTCTGCATGTGGCCGTCATGCCCCACAGCGTCTACACCACCACGGCGGCGCAGCTCACGGCCTGCCGCGAACTGGCCGACGAACTGGGCCTGCCGCTGCACATCCATCTGGCCGAGACCCGTCAGGAAACGGCCCTGAGCCTGGAACAGCACGGCCTGCGCCCCGTGGCCCATGCCGACCGTCTGGGGCTGCTGCGTCCCGGGACCATCCTGGCCCATGTGGTGGACGTGGACGCCGACGAGATCGCCCTGCTGGCCCGCCGCGGCGTGATCGTTGTCCACAATCCCTCGTCCAACATGAAGCTGGCCTCCGGGGTGGCCCCGGTGCCCGCCATGCTGGATGCCGGCGTGCGGCTGGCCCTGGGCAGCGACGGCGCCGCCAGCAACAACCGCCTCAACATGTTCACGGAGATGGGCCGCGCCGCCCTGCTGCACAAGGCGGCGGGCGATCCCGAGACCATGCCCGCCCGGACGGTGCTCGACATGGCCACCCGAGGCGGTGCGGCGGCCATGGGCGGTGACGGCGGCGTCCTTGCCGTGGGGCGTCCCGCGGACTGCATCGCGCTGGATCTTTCCGCGCCCAACATGCAGCCCCTGTTCAACGCGGCCTCCCACGCCGTCTATGCGGCCACGGGCATGGAAGTGGCCCTGACCATGGTGGCGGGCGAGGTCCTGTACCGTGACGGCCGCTTCAGCCGCTTTGATTACCCGGCCCTGTGCGCGGAAGTGCGCGAGATGCGGTGCTTCGTCCTGCGCCGCCTGGGCCTGCCCGAACAGGTGGCCTGAGCCGGAGCCCTTCCCGTCGCGGCCTTGCCTGCCGGGGCCGGAGCGGGGCCCTTGCGGCAGCGGAAAAGCCGCCCGGGCGGGGTTCCCTTGCACGGGGGGACTTGACACCATTGTTTTTTGGTCTATAGTGCCCCATTCAGACTGAAACGAAAGCGCTTCGGCGCATGGAGGTATCGTTATGGCTGCTCTGCTTAATGCCGTGAAAACCGCCGAAGGCGTGGTTGTGAACGGTTTTGTGGTTTCCCCCATCATTGACAAGTGCGAAGGCTGTGATCGCATTCGCGAGTTTGAAGGCGAAAACTTCTGCTCCAGCTACGCCAGCCCCGCCAGCAAGTGGTCCGGTGGCCGCTGCAACTTCGCTACCCATGTGAAGGTGCAGGTCGCCGCCGCTGCCAAGGTCAACCCCCTGAAGGCGTCCAAGCGCGCCGCCAAGGGTCGCTAGACCATACGCGGCATGCGGGACGCGCCCGGCGCGAACATCCCGCACCGATTGCAATTTTCTGGCACATTGCACAGGGGAGGCTGTCGCGACAGCCTCCCTTTTGTCATTTGTCCGCAGGGGCCTCCAGGCCCGGGCGGCTTCAAGGAAAAACAGCATGAACACAAGTTCGCAGGACAGCGCCCTGTCCCCCCTCCTGCGCTGGCTGGATCAGCGTCAGGACCGTGTGGCGACCCTTCAGGGCGACCTGACCGCCTTCCGTGCCCTGGGCCCGGAAAACGGCGGCGAGGGCGAGCTGGCCAAGGCCCTGTATATCGAAGACTGCCTGCGCGCCTGCGGGGTGAGCGACATCCGCCGTCTGGATGCCGCCGATCCGCGCGTGCCCTCCGGGCTGCGCCCCAACGTGGTGGCCCGCATCCCCGGCCGTTCCTCCCGGACGCTCTGGCTTTTTGCCCACATGGACGTGGTGCCGCCCGGTGACCCGGCCCTGTGGCATTCCGATCCCTGGCAGGTGGTCCGGCAGGGCGACATGCTCGTCGGACGCGGTGTGGAGGACAACCAGCAGGGCCTGGTGAGCATGCTGCTGCTGGCCGAAGCCCTGCATGCCTGCGACATCACCCCCGGACTCAGCCTGGGCCTGCTGTTCATGGCCGACGAGGAATGCGGCAACGACTACGGCCTGGCCCATGTGCTGGAGCGCCACGCGGCTCTCCCCGAAGAGCAACGTTTCCTGCGTGCTGACGATTTCTACATCGTGCCGGACTCCGGTTCCCCCACGGGCGCGGACATCGAGGTGGCCGAAAAGTGCCTGTGCTGGCTCAAGGTCGACGTCAGCGGCGTGCAGTGCCATGCCTCCACGCCCCACAAGGGCCGCAACGCCTTCGTGGCCGGGGCCGCCGCCGTGCTGGCCTGCATGGAGCTGCACAAGGATTTCCCCCGCCGCGACGCCCTGTTCGACCCGGCCTGCTCCACCTTCGTGCCCAGCCGCCACGATGCCAACGTGCCCAGCGTCAACATCCTGCCCGGACATGACACTTTTTACGTGGACTGCCGTCTGCTGCCCGGCGTGGAACCCGAACATGTGCTGGACGCCGCCCGCCGTCGCCTGACGGCCGTGGCCGAACATCACGGCGTGCGCATCGACGTGGCCATCGAGCACTGCCAGCGCGCCTCGGAAACGGCTGCGGACAGCCCCGTGGTCGCGGCCCTGCGCCGTGCCGTCACGGACATCTATCAGGTGGAGGCCCGTCCCGTGGGCATCGGCGGCGCCACCGTGGCCGCCCTGCTGCGCCAGCAGGGCCTGCCCGCCGCCGTGTGGAGCTGCATCGACAGCACCTGCCACCAGCCCGACGAACATTCTTCCATCACCGCCACCCTCAAGGACGCCCAGGTGTTTGCCCATGTGCTCATGCAGCGCTGAGAACCGTTTTGACTGTATCGTGACAGGCGGCGGCCATGCCGGTTCCGAGGCCGCCGTGGCCCTGGCCCGTCTGGGCCTGAGCGTGCTGCTGATCTCCGGCAATGTGGACCGTCTGGGCTATCTGTCCTGCAACCCTGCCATCGGCGGCCTGGCCAAGGGCCACATGGTGCGCGAGATCGACGCCCTTGGCGGCATGATGGGCCTGTGGGCCGATGCCGGGGGCATCCAGTTCCGCACCCTCAACATGAGCAAGGGCCCGGCCGTGCGCGCCACGCGCGCCCAGATCGACCGCGAGGCCTATCAGAAGGTCCTCAAGAAGACCCTGTTCTCCACGCCCGGCCTGCGCATCTGGCAGGACTCCGTGACCGAGGTGCTGGAAGAGAACGGCCATGCCGCCGGCGTGCGCACGGCCCAGGGCCTGACCTTCCATGCCCGGCATGTGCTGCTCACCACCGGCACGTTCCTGGCCGGCCTCATCCACATCGGCCTCACGCATCTGCCCGGCGGCCGTCTGGGTGATGCCCCGGCCACGGGCCTTTCCGACAGCCTGCGTCGTCTGGGCCTCACGCTGGGCCGTCTCAAGACCGGCACCACGCCGCGCCTGCTGCGGGCGTCCATCGATTTTTCCAAACTGGAGGAACAGCCCGGCGATACTCCGCCGCCGCGCTTCAGCTTCCGAGGTCCCGGCCCGGTGCTGCCGCAGGTGCCCTGCCACATCACCTGGACCAACGAGGCCGCCCATGCGGCCATCCGTTCCGGCTTCGACCGCTCTCCCCTGTTCACCGGGGTCATCCAGGGCACGGGCGCCCGCTACTGCCCCTCCATCGAGGACAAGGTGGCGCGCTTCCCCGAGCGCGAACGGCACCAGATCTTCCTGGAGCCCGAAGGCCTGGACAGCCCGGAGGTCTATGCCAACGGCATCTCCACCAGCCTGCCGCTGGACGTGCAGCAGGCCATGATCCACGCCATCCCCGGTCTGGAGCATGCCGTCATGGTGCGTCCCGGCTATGCCATCGAATACGACTATGCCAACCCGGTGCAGCTGCACGGCACGCTGGAGACCAAGGCCCTGCCCGGTCTGTGGCTGGCGGGCCAGATCAACGGCACCTCCGGTTATGAAGAGGCCGCGGCCCAGGGGCTGTGGGCGGCCCTGAACATCGCCTGCCGGGAGAAGGAGCTCGATCCCTTCGTGCCTGGACGCGACTCCTCGTACATGGCCGTGCTGGTGGACGACCTGGTCACCTCCGGCACCGAGGAGCCCTACCGCATGTTCACCTCGCGGGCGGAGCATCGTCTGCTGCTGCGCGAGGACAATGCCGACGTACGCCTGACCCCGCTGGGCCGCAAGATCGGTCTGGTGGGCGAAGAACAGTGGCGCCTCTTTAACGACAAGATGGAACACGGCCATGCGGTGCGCCGCCTGCTGCAGCAGGTGCGCGTCCAGCTGACCGACGGCGACGAAGCGGCGCAGACCGCTCCGGCAACGCCCGAAGAGACGGAACTGCGTACCGCGCTGCGCGGCCGGACGCTGGAAGAGGCCCTGCGCCGTCCCGACATGGATCTGGAGCGTCTGGCCCGCATCTCGGCTCCGCTGGCCGAAGCCCTGGCCGATCGCGACCTGCGCGATCTGGAGACCGTCCAGGTGGACGTCAAATACGCGGGCTATCTGGAGCGCCAGCGCGAGCTCATCGCCCGTGCCGCGCGTCTGGAATCCGTGGAGCTGCCCGCCGATCTGGATTACCGGCAGGTGGCGGGCCTTTCCCGCGAGGTGGAGGAAAAGCTGGACCGCGTGCGGCCCCGCAACCTCGGCCAGGCCGGGCGCATCTCCGGCGTGACCCCGGCGGCCGTGGGCTGTCTGGAGATCCACCTGCACAAGCTGGGCCTGCTACGCGGCAAGCGGCAGTCCCTCTGATGCCTTTTCCGGGACCTGCGGCCCAGCCGCGGGTCCCCTTTTTGTGCCGCGCATCTTCGCCTGACAAAAGAAGGATGCGCTGTTGACGTTGGGGAATGTTCCCCGTTATCCTGAGAGGACGGGTGCCTTTTGTAGGCGTGTGCTCAGGGCCACGCCGTACACACGGCGGCAGACCGCGTTTTCCTGCCCCGGACGCGGCATCCGCTCCTGCGTCCGCCCGGACGCCTCCACGACAAGGCTGCACATCCCGCAGCCTGCGTGGGCTGCGTTCCCGGCGGCGTCCCCCTCACCCCAGCCCGTGCCCCGGCACGGCGACATGCCTTTGCCCGGCGCCGGTGCGGCGCGCAGGCAAAGCCCTTCTAGGAGGCTGTTTTGGACGGTGGTTCCGACTGTCATAGTAGCAATGGCACCATCTGGTCGCGTCTGACCCGCTTTTTCGGACGCGAAGACGATGAATCCCTGGAAAAAGCCATCATCGAAGCCCGCGCCGACGGCGAAGTGGAGCCCGACGAGGAGTCCATGCTCCTGGGCATCCTGCGCTTCAACGACCTGCAGGTGCAGGACACCATGACGCCCCGCACCGACATCGACTGTGTCCCCGAAGACATGCTCCTGCCCGAAGTGGCCAGGGTCATCGTGGAGTCGGGCCATTCCCGCATCCCTGTCTTCCGCGACACCCGGGACAACATGGTCGGCATGCTCCACGCCAAGGATATCCTGAGCTGCCTGCTGGACCCCAAGATGGCTGACCAGCCCGCCAGTGCCATCATGCGCGAACCGTTCTTCGTGCCCGAGACCAAGCCCATCCGCAACCTCCTGCAGGAATTCCGCGCCAGCAAGCAGCACATCGCCATCGCGCTGGATGAATACGGCGGTACCTCGGGCCTGATCACCATCGAAGACCTGCTGGAAGAGATCGTGGGCGACATCGAGGACGAACACGACGCTCCCCGCGAGGAAGACATCCGTCCCCTGGGGGCCCATGTCTATGAACTCACGGGCCGTGCCCTGCTGGAAGATCTTGAAGAACTGGGCGTGGACCTCAGCTCCGACGAAGTGGACACCATCGGCGGCTACCTGAGCATGGAAGCCGGCCATGTGCCCGCCCCCGGCGAGGTCTTCATCCTGCGCGGCTGGCGCTTCGAAGTGCTGGATGCGGACAAGAAGCTCATCCGCCACCTGCGCATGGAACCGGCCCGGGAAAACACGCCCGACGCCTCTGAAACGGAAGACTGAGATGCGTGACGCCTGGTTGCGTTCCTCCCCCCTGGGCCTCGGCCTGGCGGGGGCCGCGGCGTTGTGGCTTGCGTTCCCCAACGGCTGGATCTCCCTGCCGCCGCTGGCCCTGCTGCTGCCCCTGTGCCTGGCCCTGCTGGGCAGCTCGGCGCCCTCGGCGGGCGCGGCCCTGCGTCGCGGCTGGCTGAGCTCCATCGTGGGCATGGCGGCCGTGCTCTACTGGCTGACCATCCCCATGGCCACCGTGGGCAACCTGCCCATGGCCCTGGCGGCGGTCTGCGCCGTGCTGGTGGCCACCTGCCTGGCCAGCGCCGGCGGCCTGTTCAGCCTGCTGGCCCATGCCCTGCGCGGGCGCGGCCCGCTGGCACAAGCCTGGGTGCTGGGTCTTGCCTGGTATTTTCTGGAATACGTCTACGCGCTGGTGGCGGGCTTTCCCTGGCTGCCCCTGGGCGGCGCCCTGGCGGCCTGGCCCCTGTGGATACAGGCCGCCGACGTGACGGGCGCCTATCTGCTGGCCGGCCTGTGGGTCACGGTGATCCTTAGCCTGCGGCACTGGCGCCGGCCTGCCTGCGTGTGCACCGGGCTGCTGCTGGCCGCCCTGCTGCTGAGCTACGGTGCCTGGCGCCTGCACACCACGCCGCTGGAGGACGATCCCCGCGGCGAGGACAGCGTGGCCGTCCTCTTTGCCGAAGGCAACATCGACCAGAACCAGAAGTGGGTGCCGGCCTACCAGCGCCGCACGGTGGAGACCTATCTGCGCCTGACACAGGCGGAGCTGGCGCGCCATCCCGGCGAAAAGCCCCTTATCGTCTGGCCCGAAACGGCCCTGCCCTTCAATTTCGACAACAACGGCATCCTGTCCGCACTGGTGCGTAATCTGGCCCGCCAGTCCCAGAGCCCCCTGCTGACCGGCGTGCCCGGCTTCCAGTATGATGCGGCAGGCAACATGCAGGTCTTCAACCGTGCCCTGCTCCTCGATCCCTCGGGCAACACGGCGGGCCATTATGACAAGGAACATCTCGTGCCCTTCGGCGAATATGTGCCGGAGTGGCTCAACTGGAACTTCCTTGCCGACCTGCTCCAGGAAGTGGGCGTCTACACCCCCGGCCGCTCCGCCACGCCCCTGGTGCACGAAGACCTCCGCCTGGGCATGCTCATCTGCTACGAGGCCGTCTTCCCCTGGCTGGCGCAGGCCCGCGTGGAGCACGGCGCCAACGTGCTGGTGGACATCAGCAACGACGGCTGGTTCGGCCGCTCGCCGGCGGCGCTCCAGCATCTGTACCTCGCCTCCCTGCGCGCCGTGGAACAGGGGCGCTGGCTGCTGCGGGGCACCAATACCGGCATCTCCGCCATCATCGACGCCCGCGGCCGCGTTACCGTCCGCGGGGGCCAGTTCGAAGAAAATACCCTCTGGGGGCGTGTGCGCCTGCAACAGGGGGCCACCATCTATCACAAGCTCGGGCTCTGGCTGCCGCTGGCCGCCGGACTGCTCTGGCTCAGCATTTTCTGGGGCACGCGTCGCCCCTCACCTTCAACCCCTCGATAGTTCTCATGTTGCAACTCAGTGATCTTCGTGCCCGTTGCCAGCCCCTCGACCAGCGTTTCGACAACCTTTGGGGGCGTCTTTGACGTCGCGGCCAGCGAACAGCGTCTTGCCGCCATCGAAACGGAACTTTCCCGCCCCAATGCCTGGGACAATCCCGAAGCCCTGACCCCCCTGCTGCGCGAAAAGCGCCAGCTGGAGGATGAGGTCTCCCGCCTCAATGCCCTCAAGACCTGCCATGACGACATGCACGAATGGCTGGAACTGGCTGTGGAAAGCGGCGAGGACGAGGCCCTGGAATCCCTGGCGAAACAGCAGGACAGCCTGGATGCCCTGCTGGACGAGACGGAACTGGTCATGCTGCTCTCCGGCGAGGAGGACAACCAGGATGCCATCCTGGAGATCCACCCCGGTGCGGGCGGCACCGAATCCCAGGACTGGGCGGAGATGCTGCTGCGCATGTACACCCGCTGGGCTGCCCGGCGCCACTTCACCGTGGAGGAGCTGGACTATCTTCCCGGTGATGAAGCCGGCATCAAGAGCGTGACCCTGCGCATCTCGGGCCCGCACGCCTTCGGTTTCCTGAAGAGCGAACGCGGCATCCACCGCCTGATCCGCATCTCGCCCTTCGATGCTTCCGGCCGCCGCCACACCTCCTTCGCCTCCGTGGACGTCATGCCCGACGTGGGCGACGACATCCAGCTGGACATCAAGGAAACGGATTTGCGCTTCGATACCTTCCGCTCCAGCGGCCCCGGCGGCCAGAGCGTGAACACCACCAGCTCCGCCGTGCGCGTGACCCACATCCCCACGGGCATCTCGGCCCAGTGCCAGAACGAGAAGTCCCAGCACCACAACAAGGAAGCGGCCCTGTGCATCCTCAAGGCCCGTCTGTACAACCTTGAGCTGCAAAAACGCGAAGCCGAGCGCGCCGCCCAGTATGCGGGCAAGGACGCCATCGCCTTCGGCAGCCAGATCCGCACCTACACCCTCCAGCCGTACCGTCTGGTCAAGGACCACCGGACCAACAGCGAATGCGGCGACGTGGAAGCCGTCCTGGATGGTCAGATCGACCAGTTCCAGCACGACTACCTGCTCTACAGGCACGAACAGCAGCGCTGATAGCGTCTTCATGGCCCGGAAAGGTGCGTCTGCCCCGCAAAACAGGCATGTCCCGCACTTTTCCGGGCATATTTCCCTGCCATTTTCCGCCCTGCAACTTTACCTCGTCCGGTAAAAAGGATAGGATTCCTTATCATAACGACTGGCATCCTTTTTACCAACGCTCTCCTTTCACCGACGAGGAGGAACGATGAACAAGAGCGAACTCATCAAGGCCCTGGCAGAAGAAAGCAATCTTCCGTTCGATGATGCGTCCTTGGTGGTGAACACTTTCATTGATGCGATGAAGGATTCGCTCATCGCTGGCGACCGTATCGAGATCAGGGGATTCGGGAGCTTCAAGATCAAGGAATACAGCGGCTATGCCGGACGTAATCCCAAAACCGGCGAAAGCGTCTCCGTCGTGCCCAAACGCCTGCCCTTCTTCCGTGCCGGGAAGGAGCTCAAGGAATATATCAACCAGTAACCGCAGTCCCATTTAGCTCAGTTCCAAGGAGTGGACCATGCAATTTTTCGGTGCCCTGACCGCCCTCGTCACGCCGTTCAAAAACGGCGCCGTTGATGAAGCCGCCTATCGCGAATTCATTGAATTCCAGATCAGTGAGGGAATCCACGGCCTTGTGCCTTGCGGCACCACCGGCGAATCGGCCACGCTCTCCCACGAAGAGCATGAACGTGTCATCGAGATCTGTATCGACCAGGTCAAGGGGCGTGTGCCCGTCCTGGCCGGTGCCGGTTCCAACAATACCATCGAAGCCATCCGCCTGACCCGCTTTGCCCAGAAAGCCGGGGCCGACGGTGCGCTGCTGATCACCCCCTATTACAACAAGCCCACCCAGGAAGGTCTGTACCGTCACTTCAAGGCCATCGCCGAAGCCGTCGACATGCCTCTGGTCCCCTACAACGTTCCCGGCCGTACCGGCACCAACCTGCTGCCTGCCACGCTCAGCCGTCTGGCTCATGAGTTCCCCAATATCGTGGGCGTGAAAGAAGCCACCGGCGACATGAGCCAGTGCAGCCTGATCATGGAACAGTGCCCCAAGGGCTTCAGCCTGCTTTCCGGTGACGACTTCACCGCTCTGCCCCTCATGTCCATCGGCGGCAGCGGCGTCATCTCCGTGACCTCCAATATCGTCCCCGGCAAGGTGGCTGCCATGTACAATGCTTTTGCCAAGGGCGATATCTCCACCGCCATGGGCATCCATCATGACCTCTTCGTCCTGCATCAGGCCATGTTCATGGAAAGCAACCCCATCCCGGTCAAGACCGCCCTGGCTCTCATGGGCCGCATGACCGACGAGATGCGCCTGCCGCTCTGCCCGCTGACCGACGAACATCTGGAACGCCTCAAGAACGTTCTGGCTTCCAAGGGACTGCTTGCCTAATACGGCACATCGTCTTCAAGCCCCGCTCCGGCGGGGCTTTTTTCTTGCCCGGCGTCCGGCCTCCGTACCGGGCCTATCCCTTTTCCGGTATGCCGATGCCTGCAGCCGGGGACCACGGTCTGCACGAAAGCCTGCCCGTATCCCTCCCCGTTCGCTCAGGCCGGCGCCCCTTCCGTGCCGTCGTTTCTGCCCGCCGGGCCTTGCCGCTGCTTGCCTTCCCCCTGCCCTGCTGCTAGCATGATGGCGTTTTCCATACTGTGCCGAGGAGACCATCCATGACCGATTCCCGTTCCGATCCGACAATCGTGCAACGCCTCATGCAGGCGCTGGAAGCGGACACCGCTGTTGAACTGGCCCGGGCCCTGGGTCTGCCCGTGACGGATGTGGAACAGGCGCTGGCCAAAGGCCAGGTCCCGGACGAGTGGGTCCGCATCTGCGCCGCGGAAACAGGCTGCAATGCCGACTGGCTCTTCTTCGGCCGTGGCCCCATGCGCCTCCCGCTGGTGGAGTCCGGTGCCATGCCCGCCTGCCTCATGCTGGAAGACGTGGACGACGATGTGGACATGATAACCGTGCCCCTGGTGGTGGCCCGCCTGTCCGCCGGTTCCGGCAGTCTGGAAGTCAGCAGCGAACAGGAAGGCGGCTATGCCTTCCGCAGCGACTTTTTGCACCGCAAGGGCAATCCCCGCCGCATGGTGCTGATGCGCGTCTCGGGCGACAGCATGGTGCCCGAGATACAGGACAACGACCTCGTCCTGCTGGATCAGGGCCAGACCGAGATCGTCTCCGGCCGCCTCTACGCCATCGGCTTCGAGGATGCCATCTACATCAAGCGCATCGACCTGCTGCCCGGCCAGATCGTCCTGCACAGCACCAACCCTGCCTATCCTCCCGTGACCCTCGACCTGAGCGGCGACTGCGCCGAACAGTTCCGCGTCATCGGCCGCGTACTCTGGTCCGGTCGCGAATACCGCTAGCCGCAGAAGTTTCGATCCATATTTTCAAGGGGAGAGGGGGACTTTTTCCAGCGGCAAAAAGTCCCCCTTTCCCCCTCACCCTTCAAAAAACGCTGCATGATCCCTGTGACGCTGATGTCGCGCACAGGACAGCCCCGCCTTCCCGTCCCCCGGTGCGGATGAGGGGCACTATGCGGGGACCCCGCCCAGATCCCGGCCCGGCAGCCAGATGCCCCTGGGGGCAGGGCAAACAGCATAAGGACGGCGTGGTCTACCCGGCAAAATGGTTTTCGGGAAAGTGAGGGGGCGCGGGATGAGGCAGCGCTGCGACCCTGCGGGCCTGCGTCCGCAGGAGCCGGCGCTCCTCCCGCAGGATGACGGAACAGTCGTTGCCGCATAAAAATAAAAGAGCGTGCATCCATGACAGGATACACGCTCTTTTTGTGCATAAGGTCGTTGTTCGGCCCCTAGCCGGGCCGCCAGCCCTGCGCCCCCGGAAAAGAGGGGCTTTCACATGACGGCGGGAAGGCTTCGGGCCGCTGCGGTGCGGCCTACAGGCTGCCCTGCTTCACGAAATCGTCCGGCACGTCGGCCAGCGTGGCCACCATGACGGCCTTGATGGTGTGCATGCGGTTGGCGGCTTCGGCAAACACGAGGCTGTTGGGCGATTCGAAGACTTCATCGCTCACTTCCATGCATTCCAGGCCAAAGCGCTGGTACATCTTTTCACCGATGATGGTGTCACGGTTGTGGAAGCTGGGCAGGCAATGCAGGAAAGCGCAGCGCTCATTGCCGGTCTTGCGCATCATCTCGCTGTCGATGCGGTAGGGGGTCAGCAGGTTGATGCGTTCCTGCCAGACATCTTCCGGCTCGCCCATGGAGACCCAGACGTCGGAATACAGGAAGTCGCAGCCCTTGACGCCGCTGTCCACATCTTCCGTACGGGTGATGCGGGCCCCGGTCCGCTCGGCGATGGCGCAGGCCTGTTCGTAGATCTCGTCGGAGGTCCACAGGGCCCGGGGCGCCACGCTGCGGAAGTCCAGGCCCAGCATGGCCGAGGCGATCATCAGGGAGTTGCCCATATTGTAGCGGGCATCGCCGATGTAGGCCATGGTCTGGTCCTTGTAGGGCTTGTCGCAATGCTCGCGCATGGTCAAAAAGTCCGCCAGGATCTGGGTGGGGTGCCATTCGTTGGTCAGGCCGTTCCACACCGGCACGCTGGCAAAACGGGCCAGCTCTTCCACGATGCTCTGGCCAAAGCCGCGGTATTCGATGCCGTCATAGAAACCGGACAGCACACGGGCCGTATCGGCCATGGATTCCTTTTTGCCGATCTGGGAACCGGAGGGGCCCAGATAGGTGGTGTGGGCACCCTGGTCATGGGCCGCCACTTCAAAAGAGCAACGGGTCCGGGTGGAATCCTTTTCAAACAATAGCACGATATTCTTGTCCAGCAGGAACTTGGGCTCGCGCTTTTCCTGCTTGGCTTTTTTCAGTGCGGCGGCCAGATCCAGCAAGTAGATCAGGTCTTCGGAAGTAAAGTCCGTTTCCTTCAAAAAATCTCGATTGGTCAGTCTGCTCATGCCATGCTCCACCCTTTCGGGTCGTTGCTGAAACTCTCTCCGCCTGCGCCGCCCGGCGGCTGTCGGCCTGTCCTCAGGCCGTGTTCCTCTACAGGTGGAAAGCAGAAATCTAGCAGCGCCGGGCCGCTTTGTCCATGCCCGAACGCCTGTAACATGAACGTCACATCCGCGCGCAGAAGGGTTGCGGGCATATCTGCGCAAGACATTGCCCCCGGCATCGTTTACGCTTATGCTTCCACCAAGAAAGGAGATCCTCATGCGAACCTGGACATGCCTCGCCGGATTGCTCGCCCTGCTCCTGGGCCTGATACCCTGTCCGGTGTCTGCTGCCCCATCCGCGTATCACCTCAGCAAGGTCGTCATGCTGACACGTCATGGTGTCGCGGCACCGGCCGACGATAACCAGCTGCCCCGGATCACCGGCAAAGCCTGGCCGCAATGGCCTGTGGGGCCCGGCCAGCTCTCGCCGCGCGGCGCCGGGCTGCTGACGGCCCAGTGGGCCTCCCTGCGTGCTCTGTATCTTGAGGCGGGCCTGCTGCCGGCGCAAAAGACCGAATCCCGGGTCTTCGTGCGTGCGGACAACACCCCGCGCAGCCGCGGCAGTGCCGAGGCCCTGTTGCGGGGCCTGACGCCGGGCACGCTGCCTTCCTATGCCGTGGTGAACCTGGATCCCGATCCTCTCTTTGAGCCTGTACAGGCCGGTCTTGCCATCTTCGACCCGGCCGAGACGGCCCTGGCCGTCCTGGACCACATCAACGGGGACTTTTCCCAGTTCTGGGAAAGCCTGGGCGAGCCCATGTCCCTGCTGGACCAGCTCACGGGCCCCCTGTCCTCCGAAGCCTGCAACAGCATCAACCTGCCCGGCGGCTGCCGCCTGTCCGACATGCTCCCCTCCATCTCCATTATGGACATGGGCCGCCGTGTGGAGATACGGGGCGGCCTTGGTCTGGGATCGACCCTGGTGGACCTGCTGGTGCAGGAATACGCCCAGTGGCCGCAGCAGGATGCCGCCTGGGGCCAGGCCAATGCCGCGGCCCTGCGCAAGCTCCTGCCCATCCGCAGCGAGATTTTCAATGCCCTGCACCGCACGCCGCTGGTCGCCGGCATCTACGGCGGCCCCCTGCTGCGGGATATGGCCCTTGCCCTTTACAGCCAGCATGCCGACCCGCGTCTCAACGAGGCCCGGTGCGCCGTCTTTGTGGGCAACGACAACAACCTGGCGGCCATCGGCTCGCTGCTGGGCATCGACTGGCAGGCGTCGGGTTTCCCGCCCAATGCCCTGCCGCCCGGCACCGTCCTGGCCATGGAATTGTGGGAAGGCCCCGACAACGCCAGTGAAGTACGCTTCCGGGTCTTCATGCAGAGCCTCGATTTCATGCACGCGCCGCTGAGCGTCACCACGGCCAGCGGCTACCAGACGGCCCCGGACAGTTACGGCCCGGCCCTGCTGGAAGCCCATGTCACGCTCGACGGCCAGGAGGACGGTCCGGTCATGGGCAGGGAGCTGTTTGAACAGCGCGTCCGCGGTGCGCTGGAAGGACGGGGCCTGCCGCGCATTACCTTCCTGCCGGAAATGGTCTCCCCGCAGGCCCCGGCACCGACCCTTCCCGTACAGCCATGACGAACGACGAAAAAAAGACTTTGCTGCAACAGCGCTACGCGGAACTGGATGACGAAAGCCTGTGCACGCTGGAACGCCACAAGCTGACCGAACAGGCCCGCGAGCTTTTCGATGCGGAGCTGGCCCGCCGCGGCCTCGATCTGGCCGCCTATGAAGCGCGCCACGGCGACAGCCTGTACCGGAGCCGGACGGCCCTGCGCCAGAGGCAATGGCGCGGTGTGGGTCTCAAGGCCATCCTTGCCGGTGTCATCTTTGCCGGGGCCGCCCTGGTCCGGCAGCAGTATGGCGACAGTCTGGACGCCATGGAGGCCCTGCCCGTGGCTGCCGGCGGCCTGGCCCTGGTCATCCTCGTGCTGGCCTTTGCCCTGCGCCGCCGCTGAGGCACCTGCCCCTGCCGGACAAATTCCGCCGAGGCTCCGGAGCTGTCAGGCGATCTCCGCCCTGCCGCGCCGGGAGCACTGTCTGTATCTTCGTGCCATCGCCTGCTGTCCGTCAGGCGCAAACATCGGCCCATTACGACAGCTTTCCTTCCTGTACAAAAAACGGGGAAATGCCATGAGGCATTTCCCCGTTGCCGTTTCATGTCGTCCTCAAAAAGATGTGGACGGCTAGTCGTCGCTGACCTGGGGCGTCGTCCCCGGAGCCACCATCTTCAGGGCGTGGCGGCAGATCTCAAGATTCTTGCGGTAGCCTTCGATGTCCGGTCCGGTGGTATGTCCGGCACGGGCATAGCAGTCCAGGGCTTCCTGCAGGGTATCCACGGCTTCCTGCCACTGACCGGCCGTTGCCAGGGCCACGCCGAGGTTGCCCAGGGAGAAGGCCGTTTCCGTATGGTCGCCCAGCAGCTCCTTGCGGATGGCCACGGCCTGGCGGTGCAGGGCGATGCCCTGTTCCAGATCGCCGCGCTCTTCATGGATGCGTCCCAGATTGTTCAGGCAGGTGGAGACATCCATGCGGGACTCGTCGCCGCTCTGCTTCTCGAACACGTCCCGGGCCTTGAGCAGCAGCGCCTCGGCGCCATCCAGATCCCGCTGCATGTACAGGCAGGCCGAAAGGCGCATCATGGCTCCGGCCACCAGCGGATGATCTTCCCCAAAACCGGCACGCAGGCCGTCCACGGCTTCGCGGCTCACGGCGATGCTCTTTTCCACCTGTCCGGCAGCAAGGTACAGACGTCCCAGATTCTGCAGAGCGCCACAGGTGGCGGGATCCTGCACGCCCTGCCGCTCACGCAGCAGGCTCACGGCCGCCTCGATGGCTTCGATGGCTTCGGCCTGACGGCCCTGCTCGAAGACGGCACGCCCCAGCCCGTCCAGAGCCAGAGCCTTGTGCAGAGGATTGTCCGTCCCCTTGTCCAGCAATTGGCGATACCGGTTTTCGGCACCGGCAAGGTCCCCGGCAGCCATCAGCTTGCCGGCGGCACGGATCTCCTGGATCCAGCTTTTCGCATCCATGTTCGTACTCCTGAAAAGATCTCTTCTGCCGGGCTGTATGCGCAGACGTCCGGCCATGCTGGCCCCATGTTGCCAAAACGGGCAGCCGGTCGCAACCGTATGCCCGCTGTTCCGGCTGTGTCCTGCCCGCTAATCCCGCAGCAGGTCCATGCGCAGGATCTCCACCGTGCGCACCTGCCGCATCACTATCGGCCCGTGCAGCCACAGCCAGCTGTCCTGCTCATCGCTCAGTCCCTGACGCCGTAGCTCCGCCGCCACAAGAGCGCAGATGTCTTCCACGGCCGCCACGGCTTTCTGCCCGCCTTCTTCGGTCGTCAAAGGGGCCGCTGCGGCCTGTTGCAGGGCAGTACACATATCGGCCCCCAGGCGGGGCAGGCCCTGCACGGTGCGCCAGGCCCATTTGTAGAACGGCAGATACCGCCGGTTCAGCAGGCAGGCCAGGGAAAGGGCCGCCTCGCTGAAGCGCCCCAGGGCCAGCATGGCGCCGATGCTGTCCCCGCGTTCAAGACAGCGCGGCAGGTTGTACTGGCCCGCCTGTGCCATCTGCATGCAGCGCGTGGCCATTTTTTTCAGATACAGGTCACGGGGAAAATAGTCCAGCAGGGTCGTGCGCCAGGCACTGAAGCGACCGGGCCCGTCGAAAAAAACTTCGCCATTGGTGCAGGTGGCCAGTCCCCATTCCTGCATGCCCAGCCAGTGACGCCAGTCGGAAGGCGGCGTGTCCCGGCCGGTGAAGCGGGCGTAAAAATCTTCCATGGCCATGGGTCCTGTCCGCCCCATGCGCCGCTCCGGCGTCATGCGACAGGGAAAACCCTCGAAGGTCCCGGGCAGCAGGCGCAGGACGTCTTCCAGCCGCTGCCTGTGCCGGGCCAGGTCTTCCCGCGAAAGCCAGATACAGAAGCCCGGCCCCCAGTCGTGATCCCGGGACGTGGCATCGTCGAAGCCCAGGCATTCCGAGCCCTCCCCTGCCAGGCCCACGGCGCACAGGGGCAGGATGTCGCCCACCTGTTCCTGCAACAGGGGCAGGCAGGCCTCGAAATAGCGCCGGGAAAGTTCCAGTCCTTGCATCATGATCATCTCCTTGGGGCGGTATCCGCCGATTGTCCGCATCTGTTGCCGTCAGGCCGGGGCACAGCATGACGCTGCCCCCACAAAGCCACGATGAAGATGCCGCCGAGGATGGCGGCCGAACACAGGACAAGGCGCAGGGTGATGGCCTCGCCCACGAAGACCACCGCCCCCAGGGCCGTGATCACAGGCACGCTCAGCTGGGCGGCGGCAGCGGCCGCGATACTGTAACAGGGCACCAGCGCATACCAGAGGATATAGCCCAGGGCGGAGGCCAGGGCCCCGGCACACAGGGCCAGCGCCACCCCCTGCACCGGCAGGGAGAGCCGCCACCACAGGGCCAGCATCAGCACCAGGCCCAGGGGGACGCAGCGGATGAAGTTGTCGGTGGTGGCCTCCGCAGCGTGACGGAACTTGCGGCCGCACAGGCTGTAGGCCCCCCAGGCGGAGCCGGACACGAACATCACGCAGGCGGCCGGCAGGGGCGGCGCTTCCAGACCGGGCAGCAGCAGGACCACGAGCCCGGCCATGGCCAGGCCTATCCCCAGCGTCTGCCCCAGGTTGGGGCGCTGCCCCGCATGGATCCCATAACCTATCATGCTGGTCTGCACGGCCACGGCGATGACCAGGGCCCCGGCCGCGGTGGGCATGCTCACATAGGCGATGGAAAACGCCAGCATGTAGGTGAACAGCGCCAGGGCCGCGCCCCAGCTGCCCTGCCCCCGCCAGTCCGGCACCTGTCCGTGACGCCGCTGGCGCCATCTGTGCAGGGCAAAGAGCATCAAAGCGCCGGACGTCATGCGGATGGCCGTATAACTGACCGGATCCATGCCGTGATGCAGCAGGGCAAGGCGGCACAGGATGGAGTTGAGGGCAAAAAGGGTCATGCACAACAGGGTCAGGAGCGCCAGCGGCAGCCCCTTCTGCCAGGCGCGGCGTGCCGCAGGCCCTGTCCCCGGTATGGATCGTTCCGTATCCGTCATCTTTTCTCCCCGGCGTCACAGGCTGACGCCACGGCTATTCAAAAGAAATCTTTCGCAAATGACAAGCAAAATCAGTACCTTCGGCAGAACATGCGACAGGTTTGAAGAAATTCTTTCCTCCCCTCTTCCTATGGCGCAACCATGCATCCTTTCCCTTCTCTTCGGATGCAGGACTGCAACAAAAAAGCCTCCCGAAGGAGGCTTTTCATCAGGGATCTGTCCCTCTTTTCTGGATGGCGGCAAGCAAAAAGTCTCCTATGCAGGCAGGCCGTTACCTCAAGTACCGGGGCCCAAGTCGCAAAAACGTAGGGGAGCCTGCCGTTGCTTATGGCCCGCCCGGACTACCGCCCTGCGGCCCGGGCGCTCTCTGCCTGCATCTCCTGCTGCAGATGGCGCAAACAATCGCCCGCCGACGCGTACTCCCGGCGCAGGGAGGCATAATCCGCGATCATGCGGGCCCGTCCCCGGTGGTAGGTGACCAGGGTCCCGGCAAAGGCGTCCACGTCTTCCGGGTCATGGCTGATGATGACGGCCGGGATGGCGAATGCGGCAAGGATCTCCTGTATCTCGCCGCGCAGGCGTTCACGCAGCAGGGGGTCGAGCGCGGAAAAGGGCTCGTCCAGCAAAAGGAGCGACGGCCGTGTCCCCAGGGCCCGTGCCAGCGCCACACGCTGCTTCTGCCCGCCGGAGAGGTTGCCCGGGTACAGGCGGGCCAGATGAGCGATGCCCAGGCGCTCCAGCAGATCCATGGCCCAGGTGCGCTGTTCCCCGTTCAGGCGCCAGGGCAGCAGGCCCGTCCCGGCATAGGCCACGTTATGCAACACGCTCAGATGCGGGAACAGGGCGTAATCCTGGAACATGTAGCCGATGCGCCGCCGCCGGGCAGGCACACAGATGCCCTGCTCGCTGTCATACAGGATGTTCCCGTCCACCACGATTCGCCCGGCATCGGGCCGGACCAGACCGGCAAGGCAATGCAGGGTCAGGGTCTTGCCCGAACCGGAAGCGCCGAACAAAACGAGGGTCCGGCTGTCCTCCGGCATCTCCAGACGGATGCCCAGATGGAAGGGCGCTTCCCTGCCGGGATCGTCGAATGATTTTTTTATATCCAGAGAGATCATGCGCTGCGCCGCCTTCTTTTGTATTTGACCAGCACTTCGGCGGCCATGAGCAGGGTCACGCACAACCCGGACGTCACCAGCACCAGCAGGGTGGCCAGGGCGCCATTGCCCGCCTGGAAGGCATCGTAGATGGCCAGGGCCAGGGTCTGCGTCTTGCCGGGGATGTTGCCCGCCACCATCAGGGTCGCGCCGAATTCGCCCATGCCGCGGGCAAAGGCCAGCATGAGCCCGGCAAAGATGCCCTTCCAGGCCAGCGGCAGGGAAACGGTCAGCAGGATGCGCAGCTCCGAGGCCCCCAGAGTGCGCGCGGCGTTCTCCAAATGCGGGTCCACCTGTTCCAGGGCCGCCCGCGCGGATTTGTAGAGCAGCGGGAAGACCACCACGGTGGCGGCCACCACCGCCCCCTGCCAGGAAAAGATGAGCTGCAGGCCAAGATCCTGCAGCGCCGGGCCCAGCAGGCCGTTACGGCCCACGACGAGGATCAGGTAATAGCCCAGCACCGTGGGCGGCAGGACAAGGGGCAGCGTACACAGGGCATCCAGCAGGGCCGGCAGGGGGCCGCGGCGACGGGCCAGACGCCAGGCCACGAAAAGCGCGGCCAGAAAGGAGAGCGCGGTCGCGATGCCCGCCACCCGCAGCGAAAGCAGGAGCGGCCGGGCAAGATCGGTAGGGACAAGGTATTCCATGCGGTATCCGGGCAACGATACCGGCGGGGGACCAGGCCCGACCGCCGTCAGGGGGAAGCATCCTGGGCTCCGGCCGTCGTCGATACCGCCGGACCGGAGACATTCAGCGCAAAATGCCGGACCCGGACATGCAGGAGTCGGGACATGTCCGGGCCCGGTGGGAACAGGACGACAGCGCCCGCAACGCCGTCGCCATCAGAATCCTACGGCTTGGAGAAGCCGTAACGGGCCAGGATCGCCTGTCCTTCGGGGGAAAGGGCGAAGTCCACGAAAGCCTGGCCCATGGCAGCATTGCTGCCGGTGGTGGCTACGGCAATGGGATAGGTGACAGGCTTATGGCCCGTGAGCGTCAGGCAGACATCGACCTTGTCGGCGCGCTGCTTGGCGTCGGTGGCGTAGACGATGCCGGCATCGACTTCACCACGGGCCACGTAATCCAGGACCTGCCGCACGCTGTTGCCGTAGATGAAGGAGGGCTGGAGGGTCTCCCAGAGTCCGGCGCTTTTCAGGGCGTCACGCGTATAACGGCCCACCGGCACGCTTTCGGGCGAACCCACGGCGATGCGCTGGGCCTTCTTGAGCTCGGCAAGGCTGCCGAACTTCTTGCCCTGGGCGGGCACGATGAGGACGACGGTATTGCTGACGAAATTCTTGCGGCTTTCTGGCTTGATGAGCTGGGCTTTCTGGGCCTTGTCCATGGTCTCCTGGTCGGCGGAGGCGAACACGTCCACCGGGGCCCCTTCCTGCATCTGCTTGAGCAGCGGGTTGGAGGCGGCAAAATTGGTATGCACGGTCAGGCCCTGATGGGACTTTTCGAACGCGGTCTTGAGTTCGGCAAAGGCATTGGTCAGGCTGGCCGCCGCGGAAACGGTCATCTCCCCGGCGGACGCCGTCACGGCCTGCCCGCAACCGAGGGCGAGGACAAGGGCGGCCACGGCCAGGGACACGCTTTTGATACAGGCGGAAAGCACTCGTTCAAACAACATACAAGCCTCCTTGGCTTTTTTATGTTCTTGTCATGATGCACTTTACGCGCCTTCAGGAGCGGGGCAAGGCAGACACGGATTATATGAAAAGCGCGACAACTTGTAACATCTTATGATACAAGTTATTTTAAGGAAGCTTCAGGGAGGTTTTCTATGGTTTCCGCGCAAAAACGTGAAAAACTTAGCACTTTACTGCACAGTCTGGAGACGGAAGACAGGAAATGGCTGCAGCAGAAGCTCATGCGCCAGGACACTGCCAGCCTGCTGCGTGACGAAAAAGGCCTGAGCGATCAGGAACTGCTGGCCGCCGAATCCTGGTACTGGCAGCAGTACGCCGAATCGACCAGCATGCGGGCACGCCGGGCCCATGCCCGCCTGTGGTGCATCTTCATGCTCTTGCGCTATGGCGGTCTGCGCCTGGTGGAGGCCCTTGCCCTGGAACTGGGGCACATGGACTGGGGCTCCGGGATCATCCACATCCAGGGGGAACATGCCCGGCAGGTCCCCCTGCCCGCCACCCATTGCCGCCGCCTGCGCCAGATGATGGAAGACCCCGCCCTGTTCACGCCCAGCGGCGCCCTGCTCCACTGCGATGCCAGCTATGTGCGGCGCAGCCTGCAGCAGTGCGGCAATGCCTGCGGCCTGCCCGCGGGCCTGCTCAGTGCCCGCAGCCTGCGCCAGACCCGCATCCTCGAGCTGGTCCGCCAGGGCCTGCCCGCCCCTGTGGCCGACATGTTCGCCGGGCGCAACCGCCGTCAGCAGTCCGGCAGCATCCGCTACAACCTCAAGGCCGCGCAGACCCTGCTGCGTGAACATGTCCAGCGCACCAGCGGGCTGCGTACCAGCGCCCGAAACGTCTTCCACGGCCGCATCGAACACTTGCGGGCCTCGGGCATCATCGTCACCGTGGTCTTGTGCACGGCGGGCGGCCTGCGCGTCACGGCCATGATCACGGACGAAAGCTGCAAGAGCCTGGGGCTTTCCAAGGACATGCTGGTCACCGCCAGCATCAAGGCCCCTTGGATCATCATCGAGCCCGACCAGGGCCAGGACAAGCCCCCCGTGGCCACACGCAACTGCTTCCGGGGCACGGTGGAACGCGTGCGCCAGGACGAGATGCTGGCCGAGATCCTGGTCAACCTGCCTGACGGCAGCCAGGCCTGCGCCCTGCATGTACGCGGTGAAAGCCCCATCCCGCCGGTGGGCAGCAGCGTCTGGGTCATCTTCAAGGCCCTGTCCGTCATCCTGACCCTGGATTAGGAAGGAACGCCGGGGCTTCTTTCAGGAGGCCCCGCGCGCTGTCCCAGGGCATCGTCACAGGCCCGCCCTGTGCCGCTCTCCCGTTACGCAGACGTAAAACTCTTTTCCCTCGGACGCCCTCCCCGCGCACGGCATCACCCGGGGCATTCCCCTCCCGACAGCGACGACAACGACGGCCGGACCGTGCAGTTGGGAGGTCCGCCTTTCAAAGTCCCACATCCAACAGCCTTCGGTCTCTTCGTTTCTGTTACCGGAAGGCCACAGGGGCAAGCCGACCTTGTAGGCGCCCCCTGCCATTTCCCTGACCAAAGCGTCTTGGGGAAGATGCAAAGGAAGCCCCCAAGACCCCGCTAGAGGAAGCGCTTCCCCTCTAAAATTCCTGTCCCGACAGCCAGATACGGCAGGCATAATGCTGGGGGACGCGCATCACTTCGGCCAACGGCAGGGCCAGGCAATGGCACAACAAAGTACGCAGCACGCCCGCGTGGCTGACCAGCAGCAAACATTCATCAGGATACCGGGCCTGCCAGCGTTCCACACAGGCCACGGCACGGGCCTGTACGGCGGCGAAGCTCTCTCCCTGCGGCGGCGCAAAGCCCGCCATGTCTGCCCCGCGTGCCGCATGGCTGCCCGGCCAGCGGCTTTCCACTTCGGCCACGGTCAGCCCTTCCCACAGTCCCAGCGAGATCTCGCGCAGTCCCGCATCGGGAAAAATATCTATGGCATGGCCCCGGGCATGGAAGATTTCCTGCACCAGCCGTGCGCTTTCCCGGCAGCGCCCCAGATCCGAGCAGATGATGTGCCGGGGCAGGAAGGGCCCATACCGGCCGCTCTCCCCTTCCCGTAGCGCTCCTCTCTCCGCCGCCTCTGCCACCGCCGTCCGCGCATGTCTGCCCTGCCCGGTGGCTGCGGCACCAAAGGGCGGCAGTCCGTTTGCCGCACCGCATTCCCTCAGCAGGGCCCGGGCGGCCTGCCGTATCTGCTCCCGTCCCGCAGCGGTCAGGGCGATGTCGCGCGCGCCCACGAAACGCCGCTCAGGATTGGGCGGCAAAGAACCGTGACGCAACAGCCAGAGCCCGGCCATGTCAGGCATCCTCTCCCAGCGGGCACAGCGGCGTCCAGAGAGCGCGCCGGGCATCCAGCATCTGCGCGCGCGTACCGATGTCCGCCGTATCCAGCACTTCCCGTGCCAGCTGGGCGGGGTCACGGCCCAGCTCCACGGCCAGCCGCCGTTCCAGAGCCAGTGCCCGGTCGCGCCGCCCTTCGATACCGGCCCGGGCGCCCGGATCAGCGCCGAATTCTTCCAGTTTCTGGGCAAAACGCTGCGCCACCGGCACCCAGATCCCGCCCCGGCAGTATTTGTCCGCCAGATAGACCAGCTCGTGCGCACCCAGTTTTTTTTCCGCCGGGACGCTCTGATCCCTGTGGGCCGCCACGATGGCAGCCATGCGGGCCAGCCCCAGACGAGCCAGCAGCCGCCCTCCGGCGGCCTCATGGCCATGCACGCCCTTGCAGATATCGTGCGTCAGCCCGGAGGCCAGCGCCAAAGCCGTCTCCACGGGAGCCTTCTCGCCCCGGGCCTCCGCCAGGGCCGCGCACAGGGCTTCCGCCACCCGGCCCACGGCCAGCGCATGGCGCAGCCCCCGCTCCGGCACACCGGCCTGGAGCAGCAGGCCTTCGGCCTCGTCCCGCGTCAGGGCATCGTGGCAGGCGGCCCTGTCCTGCAGATCCGCGTACTGCTCGGGAGTATCCATATCCAGCAGCATGGCGGCATCGGCCACCGGCACCTGACGGCAGGGGACAGACGCCAGCGCACCGCGCAGGCCTTCACGTCCGTCATGGGCAAGGATGGCGGGCACGAGGGAAAGGGGCAGATAGACGGGATGCCCCGGCTCGCCACAGAACGCCGCCTGCAGGGCTGTCCCCGGCACGGCGTCCGCAGTCCGCAGCAGGGCCAGCAGGGTCAGGCGCCGGGTCAGGGGCACGTCCACAGGATGGACGAACACGCCGCCCTGCTCCGGCTCCACGCCATCCGCCCGGGCCTGTTCCAGAACGGCCTGGAGCCCCGCACAGATGGAAGAGAACATGCCGTCTTCCGGGCGGGGATTACGGACAGCGCGCAGGCCCCAGCCGGGTGCCACCGGCTCCAGCAGCCCCGCATGATGTCCGGTGACCACGAAGCGCTGCCCGCAAAAAGCGTACATCCGGGCCAGACGCTCCAGAGCGCAGCAGTCCCCGTCCGGGAAGGGCAGCGGCAGCAGGGCCTTGCACCGCCCCATGCGGGACGCCGCACCGGCAGCCAGTATCAAAGCGTAATGGTGCATGACCTCCTCTCCTCGCTCCCCCCTTTGCGGGGATGCGTCACTCGAAATCCCTGTCCGGCATACTCGATGCGCCCCAGCACCGGCCCCAGACGCGGCAACGGACTGCCGCAGGCACAGGGCCCGTCCAGCAGGCTGGCCATGTCGCCCGTACGGTAACGCAACAAGGGCATGGCCCGCCGCTGCAAGGTGGTGATGACCAGCTCCCCGGTCTCGCCCGCCGGCAGGACCTTGCCCGTCACAGGATGGACTATCTCCAGCAGCAGGTCCAGGGCCCGCACATGCCGCCCTTCACGGCAGCGGCACTGCACGGCCCCGGCAAAGGCGCTCTCCGTGGAGCCGTAATGATCCAGCACAAGGCAATCCCAGCCCTGCTCCACCTGACGGCGCAGACCGGGATCCAGCCAGTCGGCAGCGCACAGGGCGGCGCACAGGCCCGGCGGCGTCTGGGGAAAGGCCCGCCACAGGCACGCCATCTGGCGGGGCAGCAGCACGAGCCCCAGACCGGCGGGAGCGGTGGCCGCAAGTGCCTGCCAGGCGGCACGGACAGCCGCCAGACGGGCCGCCGCCCCTTCCGGGGCCTGCTCCGGCACGCACAGCAGCAGGTCGGCCAGGTCCATGCAGGCCGTCACGCTCACGCCCTGCGACGCCAGGCTCCCGGCCAGCAGATCCGTGATGCCCCGCGGGCGGTGGGCGCCCGGCAACAGCACGGCCACGTGCTGCCCTGCCGTGACCATCTGGGCCATGCCCACGGCAAAGAAGTCCCGTGTGCGCGCCAGCTCGGCATCGCTGAAGGCCAGCCGTTTGGGCACGCCCGTACTGCCGGAGGTGCTCACCGTGACCATGCGCGCCACCTCGTCACGCGAGACACAAAGCAGCGCCTCGCCGGGGCGCAGATCGTCGGCCGTGGTGAACGGCAGTTCCGCCAGTTCGGAAAGATCATGCAAAGGACGAAGACCTGCCGCGGACCAGCGCCCGACCCCGGCCAGACGTTGCCGGTACAAAGGACTGTGCAGCGCCATATGGCAAAGATCGGCATTGAGCAGCTCCAGCTGGCGTGCCCGCACGGCGGCGGCCAGTCCTTGGGGGTGCGTCGCACCGCACTCCGCCGCCAGCCAGGCATCCAGCCCCAGCGCGAAAGGCCCAGGATGTTCCAGGGCCTGCCGGACGGCCGGGGGCAGGAGCGACGGCGCTTGCCCCGTACTCCGTGCCTTTGCCGGAGAACGCGGATCAGATGCCGTCATGGCCTTCCTCCCCGCAAGCCAGACGCTGCGGATAGAGCATCCGGCCTTCCGTGGACGTAAGGTTGTGGAGGCAGAAGGGGATCATGCGGCCATCGGGGCGCACCACATGGATGCAGCAGCCGCGCACCCGCTCCACGTCCAGAGAGAGCGCATCCTGAAAAGCCATGCAGGAAAGGGTGAAGCGCTGTTCGGCCCCGGCACGGGCCAGAAAGCGGCCGAAGTCATCGGCCAGCGCCGCCTTGCCCCCGTCCCGGGGACTGTCGTCACCGCGCCAGTGACTGGCCACGAACTGCCGGGACTTGCGCGCCCCTTCGGCCGCCGGGACCGGCACCTTGTCCACGGCAGGACCGCAGCAGGAGCGGGCCGCATCAGGCAGCCAGCGCAGGGATGGGCTGCCGTCCGCCGCCTTTTCCCGCGCGTAGAGCGAACTGAAGGAGCAAAGGGAATGCTCGCAGCCCGGCGGGTGGAAATGCTCCATGCGCAGCCACTGCGGGACCTGACGGCACAGGGCGGCCATCACATCGCTGAGGGTGAAGCGGAGGCCGTCCTCCAGCCGTCCGGGATAGCGGCCGAAACGGGCCACGGGCTGGATATGCAGGCCGCGCACGCCGGGGCCCAGCTTCAGCGCCAGACGCAGCAGGGCCCCCAGACGGTCATCATTGACGCCCCGGGCCACGGTGGCCACCAGCACCACGCCCAGACCGGCGGCCGTGCACTGCTCCACGGCCCGGCGCTTGACCGCCAGCAGATCCAGCCCATCGGGCAGGGCCACGGTCCCCCGCAAAGGCAGACAGCCCTCCAGATCGGGACTGTCCCATTGCAGGTAGACGGAATCCAGCCCGGCCTCGCGCAGCTTTCGGGCATAGCCCGCTTCCAGCCCCAGACGCAGACCGTTGCTGTTGACCTGCAACAGGCCGAAGCCCCGTTCCCGCGCCATGCGGATGATGGCGGGCAGATCGTCGCGCACTGTGGGCTCGCCGCCGGAAAGCTGGACATTGCAGCCCGGCGAGGCCCGGCGCAGGCTGTCCAGCTGGAAGGCCACGGTCTCCGGCGAAGGATCGTCGGGCACGGCCCCGCCGGCCGCCGCATAGCAGATGGGACAGGCCATGTTGCAGCGCAGGGTCACTTCCACCAGGCCCGTGCAGGTATGCTGGGCATGGGCCGGACACAGACCGCAATCATAGGGGCAGCCGTGCCGGACAGCTGTGCGCGGTTCACGCGGGTACGACGGCGTTTTGGGCCGTGACCAGCCGTCGAAACGCGGCGGCGTGACGTCCTCTTCCGTCCGTTCGTGCCAGATGTCCACGGCAAAGGTGCCGTGTTCCGGGCAGGTACGCTCCAGCAGGATGCTCTGCCCCCGCCGCACATACCGGGCATCCAGCCGTCGCAGGCAGACAGGGCACAGGCTCTGGGTCTCGTGCAATATCTCCACGTCCACCTCAGGCATGGGCCATGAAATCCAGATCGTAGTTCTGGATCAGCTCCAAAATCTTTTCCCAGCATTCGGCCAGCAGGTCGCCACAGGCCACGGGATCGGGCTCCGCGCCCGCCGCCGTACGCGCTCCCAGCCCCAGCGCCACCTGTTCGCAGGAGTGGCCGCCGTAGGCCGCCGTGCGCTCGTAAAACCAGCTGGCGTAATCATTGAGCAGGGGGGCCAGCATGGGATGGGGCTCCTCGCCTTCCGCGCCTTTGCCCGCCAGCAGGGCCAGCACACAGGCACCGCCCGTGAGCAGGCCGCAGGGCCCGCCGGACTGGCCGATGCCGTGACAAAGACCGTGCAGGGCCCGCACCAGATCCGGAACTTCCCTGCCCTGGGCCTGCACCAGAAGCTGCACCAGCAGCTGGCTGCAACAATAGCCCTGCCGCACCAGCGGCAAAAGATCCATCATCAGGGGATGCATCATTCCTCCTTTTGCGCGATCCAGAGCGCATAACCGGGCCGGGATGCCGCTCCGCCGCGACCGGGCCCGCACAGGCCCCATTCCCGCAGGCTCCGCTTGTCGCCATACCAGACCAGCGCCGCGGCCAGACGGGCCAGAGCCGGGCTGGCATCCTCGAAATGCCGGACGGTGAAACCCGCCCCTTCGCACAGCGCCGTCCAGCCCGCACGGGAACGGGCCCCGGACGCACAGCCGGCGGGCTGCGGCGCAAGGACGCTCTCTTCTCCACGCCGGTACAGATCACTGCACGCCAGCAGACCGCCCGGCCGCAAGACGCGCCGGGCCTCCTGCAGAAAGGCGGCGGGGTCCGGCAATACGGACAGCACGCATTCACACAATATCATATCCAGCACACCGTCCCGCAGGGGCAGGCCAGCGCAGGCATCGGCCACCAGATACGGCCGTTCCCCGGTCACAGGCGGAGCTTCCGTCCGCCACTGGGGACGCAGCACGGTATCCAGGCCCCAGACCTGCCGCCCCTGCTGCCGCAGATGGCGCACACTGCCGCCGGGCCCGCAGCCCACGTCCAGGATACGGCCTTCCGCCCCGGCATCATGCCAGCGCCGCCCCAGGGCCAGCAGCCTGTCCGTGATCTCCGTCCCGCCGGGCCGCCAGTGTTCGCCCGCGATGCGCCTGAATTCCGGCCGGGTGTAGAGCTGGCTCACTTGTCTTCCAGCAGGGCTTCCACTTCCAGCATCTTGCCCTCGGCCAGTGACTTGGGCACCATGGTCAGCCCGCATTGCGGACAGCGCGGCAGCATGACGTCAAAAGCGCTGTTGAGGTAAAAGACCTGCACCTTGCCCTGTTCCAGCGGGCAGCCACAGCGGCCGCACGTCCAGCTGCCGCCATCCGGTTCATAATTGGGACCGATACTCATCTTACGCCTCCCCGCAGCAGCCGTTTTCCTGCACGCCGCCGCTGCCCGGCACGCGCATCCGGTGGCACCAGGCATCATGCAGCAGCCAGCGCCCGTCTTCTTCCGTGTATTCCACCCAGAAGGTCACGTTGCGCGGCCGCCACGCGCCCAGACGATGGCCGCTCTCCGCATCCACGAAATAAGCCTTTTCCGCTTCCACGGCCGCCACGGCTCCGTCCACGTCCTCCAGCAGGATATGGCGACGCTCAAGCTCTTCCAGCAGGCCGGGGACAAGATCCAGCCGCCCGGCGGCCGGTTCGGCCAGCTCCTGCCCCAGCCAGATACGGGCCAGACGACGGCGCAAGGCCGCACGACGGGCGCGCCGTTCCGAAAGGCCGGGGCCCTTTTCCGGCTCCAGACCGTGGGCCAGCGGAGCCAGCTGCGGCAGCAGGTCCAGCAGATGCAGACCGGGCTTGCCGCTGCCCGCCAGACGGTCACGGCACATGATGCAGGAACTGAGGGCCGCATGCGGCAATCCTCCGGCCCGGTGACCGGCCATGGCATCGGCCAGTTCCGGCTGGGCACACCAGACCAGACCGCCGTACCCGCAGCAGGCCGTCCTGTCGTGTCCCTGCGGCGGCTCTTCCGGGATCATGCCGGCCTTGCGCGCCAGCGAACGCACGGCGTCCTGCCATGCCGTATCGTGCCGGGCCGTGCAGGGGTCCTGCATGGTCAGCAGGGTGCCCCTGTCCGCACCGCCGGAAGTGCCTTCGGGCCACGGCAGGGCATCCAGTACCTCCCAGAGGGAAAGGGCCCGCGCCTCGGGCAGGACCTCGCGCAGGACGGAGAGGCAGGACGAACAGGCGGCCATGATCCGCGGCCTGCCCAGTCCTTCCCATTGCTGCCGCAACTCCTGCGCCTGTCGGGAAAAAAGTTCTTCGCGGCCGCCCCAGCGTGCCGGGATGCCGCAACAGCGCAGCAGCAGGCTCACGGGCCCGCGTTCCAGACCGGGAGCGAACTCGCCCTGCCCGGCCAGCGCGTCACGCAGCCAGGCATAGAGGGCTTCCACCTGCTCCCCGCGCGAGGCCGCCAGCTGGCAGCCGGGGAAGAACAGCCAGCCGCCCTCCCCTCCCCTGATGCTCAGGGCGCATTCCGGGCCGCTGGCGGCTTCCATGTCCTCCAGCGCGAATTCATGGGCCGAAGGCGGCATGACGCCGCGCTCCACCATGTCCTGCCGCGCGCTCAGGCAAAGCTCGGCCATGGAGAAATTTTCGGGGCACAGTTCCTCGCACTGCCCGCACAAGGCGCAACCGTTGATGAGGTTGTTGGCCAGATGCAGGCCTTTGACGATGGCCGCATTGTTGTACATCTGGCGGGCATAGACGCGAGGATAGCCCTTGTATTTTTGCAGATAAACGCAGGCCTTGACGCAGACAAGACACTGGCATTGCAGGCAGCGTCCGGCCTCCTGCCGGGCCTCCGCCTCGGAATAGACTTCCGCGACGGGCAGGACCCGCTCCACCGGTGCGATGCCGTCCAGCTCGGTGTACAGGCTGCGCTCGTCCGTATCGCGGGCCGCGGTCAGGGACACGCCGGCCACCAGGCGTTCCAGGGTCCGGGCCGCACTCCTGCCCTGCCCGGCCTGCCGCGACGCGGACGCGAAACGGTGGCCCGTGGGCGTGACGCTGGCCCAGCCCGCGCAGCAGATGTTGTCCCGCCAGTGCAGGATCTGCGCGTCCACGCCGTCTTCGGCGGGCGCCAGCTCCGGCAGGGCCCCGGCATCCAGCAGGACGCCCTCGTACTCCCCGGCAGCCTGTTGCAGGCAGGCCGCATCCGTGGAGGCTTGCTCAAAGCGCACGCCCCGGCGGCCCAGGGCCTCCCATTCGGCATCCAGGGCCGCGGCCCCCGCCCCGGCCAGCACGGGCCAGCAGGACAGCAATTGTGCTTTGGGATCGCCTTCATGGAAGACAGTCACGGGATAGCCCTTGCCGGCCAGATCCCAGGCACAGACCAGACCGGCCAGGCCGGCACCGATGACGGCGATGCGCTTTTGTTTGCGCGGCATGGGCAGGGAACGGGTCTGCACGCCCAGATGCTCCGTGCAGAAGATCTCCAGCCCGTGCAGGTTGACGGCGCCCCCCAGATCGCCGCGCAGGCAGCCCTGTTCGCAGGGATGGTCGCAGACGCGGGCCAGCAGGCCCGGCAGGGGCAGATAACGTTCCAGCTGTTTGCGGGCGTCGCTCCAGCGGCCTTCGGCGGCATGGCCGAGGAAGGCGCGCGCGTCCAGACCCAGCGGACACAGGGACTGGCAGCGGGGCGGGCGCTCCTGCGTGCAGCGGGACTCCACTTCATGCAGCGCGCTCTGGCTGTTCATGGAAATGCTCATGGGGACCTCGGGATGCCAGCGGGCAGGGGCCCCGCATCGTCATGCCCCATGAGGAGGCAGGCAACGGATACGGCACACGGCACGCCTGCGGCGGGCAGGGAAGAAAAAACGGTGCAGGGCAAGACGGCATCCCTCCAGCAGGATGCCGTCAGCCTTGTCTGCATCTGACGGGGGACCGGCGAACCGGCCCCCCGGACAGTCATTGTTCCATTTACTTCTTGGGCATGACCGCCAACACCTTTTCGGGGTACGCGGGCAGATGGGTCACGCGAGCGCCGCAGGCGTTGTAGATGGCGTTGATGATGGCCGGATGCGGGCCGCACAGCGGGATCTCGCCCGTGCCGGAGGCGCCGAAGGGGCCGTCAGGACGCGGGGTCTCCACGTAGATAAGCTCGAGGTCGTCCGGGATATCCTTGATGGTGGGGATACCGGCGCCGGCCATGGTGCTGTGCTTCTTGATGTCCTCGTAGTCTTCGGTGAGGGCCAGACCGATGCCCTGGGCGATACCGCCGTAGAGCTGGCCGTCGGTGAGCAGGCGGTTGACCACCTTGCCGATGTCGGCCACCATGGTCATCTTTTCCACCTTGGTCTTGCCGGTGGCCACTTCCACGGCCACTTCGGCCATGAACAGGCCGTACATGTAGCAGCAGAAGGGTTCGCCCTGGCAATTCTTGCCGCAGTCGCGGGCCGGAGCGGTCCACTTGCCGTCCTGATGCACGGCGCGGCCTTCGGCCTTCATTTCATCATAGGTGTAGAAGCCGCCGTCAGGCTTGCGCATGGCTTCCACCAGCTGTTCGCAGGCCACGCGGATGGCGTTGCCGGTCATCACCTGGGAGCGGGAACCGCCGGCAGGACCGGAGTTGGGGGTCTTGCTGGTGTCGTTCATGACCAGGCGGATCTTTTCCACAGGCAGGCCGATGGGACGCAGGGCCTCATGGGCGGTGCACTGCGCGCCGGAGTCGGCGCCCTGGCCGTGATCTTCCCAGGAGCTGCCGATGGTCACGGAGCCGTCGGGGTTCAGTTCGGCCCAGGCTTCGGAGGAGTCGGGGCCGTCCAGACCGGCACCGTACACGGCAAGGGCCAGGCCCACGCCGCGCTTGACGGCATCGGTGGATTCCGCCTTGGCCTTGGCTTTGGCGGCCTCATACTTGGGACGCAGGGCCTTGAACATGGTGGGCAGGTTCATGACCTCGGGCTTCTGGCCGGTAGGCGTGGTGTCGCCTTCCTTGTAGCAGTTGAGCTCGCGCAGATCGAAGGGATCCATGCCCAGCTTTTCGGCCAGTTCGTCCATCAGCACTTCGGAGGGGAATTCCGATTCGGGACCGCCGTAACCGCGGAAAGCGGCGCCCCAGGCGTGGTTGGTGGCCACGGTGCGGCCGTCACCACGGATGTTGGGGATGCCGTAACCGGCGCCGATGAACTGGGCGCCGCGCAGGGTCAGCAGGTCGCCGAATTCGGAGTACGGGCCGTGGTCGCAGGTCCAGTCGGTCTCCATGGCCACGATCTTACCGGTCTTCTTGTTGGCGGCCATGCGCACCTTGGTCCAGAAGGGCGAACGCTTGCCGGTGTACTGCTGTTGCTGCTGGTAGTTGTAGCGCAGGTGGCAGGGACGGCCGGTGGCCAGCACGGCCACGCCGATGAGGGCTTCCATGGTGGGGCTGAACTTGTAGCCGAAGGTGCCGCCGGTGGTGTTCTGCACCATGACCAGCTCTTCGGGGAATTTCACGCCCAGACCGGGGGCGATCATCAGGGCATGCAGGTGCAGGCCGATGGACTTGGAGTGGATCACCAGCTGTCCCTGCTCGTTCAGGTAGCCGTAACCCACGTCAGGCTCGATGTTCAGGTGCGGCTGACGCTGGGTGTAGAAGCTGTCTTCCACCACCACGTTTTCGGGATCGTCGAAGAAGGGCTTGGTGTCCTCGCCCTTTTCGATGTGGGGCTCATAGTAGATGTTGGGCGTGCCGGGATGGATCTCGATGGCGTCGGGAGCCATGGCTTCGGGCGCGCTCATGTATTCGGGCAGCAGTTCCAGGTCGAACTTGACCTTGTCGGCAGCGGCGCGGGCGTGGGCCTCGCTGTCGGCGCAGACGATGGCCAGGGCGTCACCGTACTGGAACACCTTGGTATCGTTGAGGATGGGACGATCCCAGCCGTCGCCCTTGTTGTCGGCAAAGGTGATGAGGCCGGTGATGCGGTTCTTGCCCTTGACGTCCTTGTGGGTCAGCACGCGGACCACGCCGGGCATCTTTTCGGCTTCGGAGGTGTCGATGCCCTTGATGATGGCATGGGAGACCTTGGCCTGGGCCAGGGCCAGGTGCAGGGTGTCGGGCGGCATGTGCACGGCGGCGTCGGCGCCGTATTCGGCCAGACCGGTCACCTTGACCAGGGCGCTGGGACGGGGCAGACGCGAACCGAAGGCGCGACCGTCGGCGGGCAGCTTGTAGCGCAGCTCTTCGATGTCCTTGTCACCGCGCATGACGGCGGCGGCGTCCATGACGGCGTCCACCAGGGGCTTGTAACCGGTGCAGCGGCAAATATTGTGATGTTTCTGGAACCAGTCGCGCACTTCTTCACGGCTGGGGGCGGGATTGGAGTCCAGCAGGGCCTTGGCGGACACGATGAAGCCGGGCGTGCAGAAACCGCACTGGGCCGCACCGTGGAACATCCAGGATTCCTGAAGGGGATGCAGTTTGGCGGGGGTGCCCACGCCTTCGAGGGTGGTGATCTGGGCCTGATCGGGCACGCGACGCATCTTGACGATGCAGGCGCGGGTGACCTTGCCGTCGAGGATCACGGAACAGGCACCACACTGGCCCTGACCGCAACCGACCTTGACGCTGGTGATCTGCAGCTGGTTGCGCAGCACGTCAACGAGAAGAGTGTCGGAATCCACCAGGACCTGACGGGGAATACCATTGACCACAAGCGTTTTCGTTTCCATATGCGACTCCTAGAAACGGCTTGCAAGTTGAGACGGTCGCTGTCGCGCCGTCTATTTTCCAAACGGACAGATGGGATAACGGCATTCGCCACAGCCGGAGCAGAAGCCCCCGTGACCCATGCCGGCGATATCCTCGGCTGTCACCTCCAGTCCGGCCAGAAGGCGCGGGACTACGAGTTCGAAGATGCTGGCCTTGTAATACATGACACAGCCGGGCAGCCCCAGTACGGGGACGCGGCCGCGTTCCGTGGGCACATAGCCCAGCAGGAACATGGCCCCGGGATAGACCGGTGCGCCATAGCTCACCACCTGCGCGCCAGCGGCACGGATGGAAGCGGGGGTCTTGTCGTCGGGATCCACGGACATGCCGCCCGTCACCACCACCATGTCGGCTCCCTGTCGGATGAAGCCGCTGATGGCTGACGAGGTCATCTCCACTTCGTCGCTGGTGAAGACCTGATCCATGACGGTGCATTCAAGGCGGGCGAACTTGTCTCGAAGCACAGGGCCGAAGGCATCCTTGATGCGGCCCGTGTAGACTTCGCTGCCGGTAGTGACAATGCCTACCTTGAACTTTTGCAGGGGCAGGACCTCGACCACGGGACGGGAAACCAGCTGCTCGAGAGCGACGATCTTGCTTTCCTCGATGAGCAGGGGCACCACGCGGGTGCCCGCCAGGTTCTGTCCCGGCCTGACCTGCTGCATGCTGTGCAGCGTGGCCAGGGTGATCTCTCCCAACAAATTGATGCGGGTCAGCGTGGGGACATCCACCCGCAAGAGGCCCATACAGGACGCCGAGTAGTTGATGCGCCCTTCCTTGGGCTCACTCAGCGTGATGTTGGCCCCGGCCGTAGCGGCCGCGATGCGCCGGGCGGCTTCATTCTCATGCAGCACGCCCTCCTGCGGCTCGTACACATACAGATGTTCCTTGCCCACCTCCAGAAGGGTTTGGATGTCTTCCTCCCTCACGATATGCCCCTTGCGGAAAACGGGCCCTTTGTCCCCTCCGGGCACGATGCGGGTGATATCGTGACAGAGCACGCTGCCGACAGCGTCCTTGACGTGAATGGTTTTCATGGCAGCAGCTTTCATTGTCTCTCCTGAACAAACTGTGAGATACGGAAAAGAAATAGCAAGTTTTCATAAAAAGTGCAAAGAAAAACCTCATAAAATAAGATGGCTTGATGCGTCAGCGAATGATGCACGCTTTTCCAATGATTTCCGGGGGAATGTCACGCTTTGAGCTTTTCCGGTGATAAAAGTGCGCCTTGCTGCCTTTAATTGTGAAAACAAGTACAATCATCACTGCTTCCCTGCCCATCGTTGCACCATTATTTTTTGCAGTGTCCTCTGTCCGTATCCCAAGCGGCAACCTCCCCTTCCGGGATCCTGTTCCCGATCGCCCGGAGCCCGCCCCGATCGACCATGACGACCGTCTCCGGCTGCCAGTCCGTGCACAGATACGCAGGCGCCAAGAGCCCGGCCAAGCGAACGGACGAGGCTCCGGACCATAAAGAGGATCACGGGGAAAGGAACGAAATCCCCTCCCTACCTGCCGCAGGCCGGAAACGCACGAACGGCCGCATGACCACCGTCCCCCTCCCCTCCGCAGCCCTGCCCATAAACACGAAAAGGCCGGAGCCTTTGGGGCTCCGGCCTTGCCGATGCATGTGAAAGGACGTCCTGCTAGATGCGCAGGCTGTCGCGGATGTCTTCCAGACGGTTCTTGGTGAACATCAGGTAGGAGATGATGAGCTCACCGGAGTTGAACGACGAGGTGATGTACATGGGATCATAGGTGCAGATGTCGTTCATGAACTGCATGGCGGCGGCCATGTTCTCGGCATTGTTCTTCTGGGCGATCTCGGGATACAGGTCGTACAGGGCCTTCACGAAGTCACGGATGACCAGCACCATGCCCTGCACTTCGTAGATGCGGTTGTCCAGGGTATAGAAGGGGATGTCCTGGGCATCGGCCAGCAGGCCCAGGGCATAGCCCAGCATGTTCTCGCCCACCACCGTGTTCAGGGCCGCGTACAGGTCGTCAGTACGGCAATTGTAGGTGCCCTTGCCGGTATCCAGGGACTTCTTGTATTCCTCCACCTGCTTCAGGGCCTTTTTGTAAGAGCCTTCCGCCGAGGGGAACATGAAGCTGCGCGGGTCCACGGCAAAGCCGTTGAGCCGGGCCTGGTACAGGAACTCGCTTTCGCGGTCATTGGAGCCCAGCTTGGCGATCTGGGTGGAGTACAGGTCCATGAGCACGCGCGTGGCGTGGTAGACCCCGTACTGGCGATAGGCGCGATTATCCAGCACGAAGCGGTTGAACACGATGTCGTTCATGGTCCAGCCGAAGGTGGAGCCCATCTCGCGACGCAGCTGATTGGTGACGGAATCCACCAGCAGCTTGCCCTTGTCGTTCTCGCTCAGGTTCGCCGTCTCGCCCACACTGTAGGCCTGGGGGAATTTTTTGGTATCGATGACGCCGTAGAAGGCCTGGCTGCCCCAGACCAGCACCAGCAGGCCCACAAAAAGGCATACCTGGATGCCCAAGGTCTTGGCCACCACACGGGCCTTGTCAAACACATGCATGTCCGTCAGTTTCATGTCATCCTCGCAGGATTGAAAATTTCATTTTTCGTATGACAGGACATATTTCCACAAAACGGAAACATATCCCGGACAACCTTTCCACACCGGCAGCACCGGCGCATCAGTCGCCGCACCCCTCTGGCCTAACAGCACAGGCGTCAGTCAGCCGTCAGGATGCTTTATTCAGAGATAAGCCCGCCCGGACGCCGGTCAAGATGGCGGGACTGCCCGGCACGGCAAAAATGCCCTGCCGCAAGCAAAAGGGGAAGGGACCCTGCCCTCGGCCGGAACCCTTCCCCTGTCATTGCATCCCGTCACCCTTGAT